>JAFAVL010000415.1 GCA_019242465.1 Chroococcidiopsidaceae cyanobacterium CP_BM_RX_35
GAGAAGAATAACGTCACCAGCTTCTAATACGAGACTTTTCAAATATTTTTGTTGCTCATTGTAAAAGTCTACACGCAATTTGCCCTTTTTAATAACTAGAACCTCTTGAGTATATTCAACTTCTCTAACGACAGGATTATGTACATGAGGTAGAATAACTTTCCCTGTCGGGTGATGCATATAAGCTAATTGCTGAGATAGTTCGCTGGGAGTGAAAAAATGAATCCCTGGCTTGTCAAAATTGTGAGATATAATTATAGCAAGCAACTGGTTGTTGTCGGTGATCTGTTCAATCATGGGCTATCAAAGTTTCTCTTGTGTAAATATCAACTAGTACCAGAGTTAGGGTGTAATTTCAGAGCAATTATCTACATGAGTGACAACAACTAATTATTGAATTTACTGAACAATGCGAAATCAGTAGCAATTCGTTGATACTTATGATTGACCCCAACTAATTGATTGTGTAAAGTTAGTTCTCACTCTTGCTGCTACAAGTAGCATATAAAGTTAATATGAAAAAGCAGTTAAATACATGTTTTTAGGAATACAAATCTAATAAGAATATTTTATAGATCCAGATATTATTATAAGTTTTTATTTAGATAGCAATCCTACCTAACTAAGCCAGTTGACTAGCTGTGGAGATACGCTGTTAGTTGTAAGAGGTTTGCTACACCCAGTTAAAAGTATGCCGAACGATAGCTCTGCCTCCAACAGTCTACTTCCTCAAACTGAGCAAGAGCGTATTAAGCCTGATCTAGTGGATTACTCCTCAGCGCAGTCCCTGCCAGAAATTTGGTCGCGGACGCAGGAGTACTTTGGTCAAACTATTGCCCTCAAAGATCCTCACACTAAACCAGAGGTTGTCATCACCTATACCGAGCTGTATCAGCAGATTCAGCAGTTTGCTGCCTCCTTACAGTTGTTGGGCATACAACCAGATTCTCGCATTGCCCTATTTGCTGACAACAGCCCTCGCTGGATGATTGCCGATCAGGGGATTATGACATCAGGGGCGGTGGATGTTGTTCGTAGTGCTCAGGCAGAGCGGGAAGAACTACTGTTCATTCTGGCAGATAGTGGCAGCACCGCATTGGTGGTAGAAGACTGCAAGACACTGAAAAAACTACGAGAACGCCTCAACTCCCTGCCAATCCAATTGGTGATCTTACTCTCGGATGAAGAGCCAGATGCTGACGAACAGCTGAAGGTACTGAACTACCCAGCGTTGATGACAGTTGGAGCGAGTCATTCACTACAGCCCGTGCCACGAAATCGGCAAATGCTCGCAACTTTGATGTATACCTCTGGAACCAGTGGTAAGCCCAAGGGAGTTATGCTCACTCATGGTAACTTAATATCTCAAATCCTAGGCGCAGGTGTTGTCGTGCAGCCAAAACCTGGGAAAAGTTGTGTCCTCAGCATCCTACCGATATGGCATGCTTACGAACGCAGCTGTGAATACTTCCTACTTTCTCAAGGTTGCACCCAGATCTACACCAACATCCGCTATTTCAAGCAAGACTTGAAAAAATTCCAGCCCCAATACATGGTTGGTGTGCCTCGACTGTTGGAATCAATTTATGAAGGGGTGCAAAAGCAATTCCGAGAGCAACCCTCAAACAAGCAGCGTCTGATTAATTTTCTGCTAGCTACCAGCCATCGCTACATTCAGGCTCGCCGAATTGTTCAAGGGTTGAGCTTAGAAAAGTTACATCCTTCCATTGCTCAACGGCTAGTGGCAGGGCTGCAAGCAACCGTGCTAAAACCTCTTCATGCCCTGGCAGACCAACTAGTTTATCAACAGGTACGCGAAGCAACAGGGGGCAAAATTAAGCAGCTCTTCTGTGGCGGCGGCTCACTGTCAAGACACCTAGATGACTTTTTTGAAATTGTCGGGATTGAAGTCCTCATGGGCTATGGTCTTACGGAAACCTCTCCAATCACAAATGGTCGTCGCCGTTGGCACAATCTACGTGGATCCTCCGGGCAGCCACTTCCAGGAACAGAGATTCGGATCGTTGACCCCGAAACCCGCCAGCCCCTGCCAACCACTCAGCGTGGTCTTGTTTTGGTGCGGGGACCACAGATTATGCTGGGATACGTTAACAACTCTGAGGCAACAGCTAAGGCAATTGACTTAGAAGGTTGGTTTGATACTGGCGATCTTGGTTGGGTGACACACGAAAATGATCTGGTGTTGACCGGACGGGCGAAGGACACAATTGTCCTAACAAATGGGGAGAACATCGAGCCGCAGCCGATTGAGGATGCTTGTCTGCGTAGCCCTTATATTGACCAGATTATGCTCGTGGGACAGGACCAGCGATCGCTCGGAGCCTTGATAGTCCCTAACATTGAAGCTCTACAGCAGTGGGCAACTGCTCAGAACCTGCACTTGCGTCTAGCAGAGCAGAGCGAGGAATCAGATCGCCCGTCATTGAGCCAAGAGATTGACCTAGAACGTAAGATTGTCCAAGATTTATTTCGACAGGAATTAATCAGAGAAGTGCAAAATCGCCCCGGCTACCGTCCAGACGACCGTATCGGTCCTTTCCATCTGATTCTGGAGCCATTTTCACAAGAAAATGGCATGATGACCCAGACACTGAAAATCCGACGACCTGTTGTAATGGAACGCTATCACGATACGATTGACGGGATGTTTACCTGATCCCACCCAAACCTGGAGAACGCGAGCGCGAGATTTTATCATGGATGCCTACAAACCTCAACTGCTGCTAAAGCGAGCCGTTAACATCAAAACAGTCGTGACTTCCCAGTGGAAGGACGAAGTTCAGCAGCAGCTTCAAGCCCAAATCAATCAGATAGATCAACAACTACAGCAGCTGGAAATGCAAGGACAGCGTGCGGTGGCAGAAATTCAAAAGCAAAGTTTGCAACCCCCTGGTCCGCAAACTTTGCAGCAAATTGACAATATTCAACTTCAGGTGAATCAAAAGAAAAGTGAACTGCTAGAGCAGAAGAATCAAAGCTTGCAAAACCTCCAACAGTTACAGATGCTAGATCTTGACCAAGAAGTCATCACATCCCAGATGGAAGGTCTGTTCACCGTGCAACCGGGTGAAAATTTAATTAGCAAAATGCAGGTAGAAATTCTGTTGCGCGACGGTGTAGTAGAAGAAATTCGCGGCGACATCTAGCAATTTTTAGTTGGTAGTGATAGTTGCTGCCGACAACTACTAGATTTTGCTCGGGTCTTTTGCCCCCAAAGCCGTCACACAAGCTAGAATTCAATCTGACATCGCTTTTATAATTAGTTGACTCTAGATTTAAAAACCACCCCATGATTCACGAAGTTTTCATGCCCGCTCTTAGTTCCACTATGACCGAAGGCAAAATAGTGTCTTGGGTCAAATCCTCCGGCGACAAGGTTGAAAAAGGCGAAACCGTGGTGGTGGTTGAGTCGGATAAAGCAGATATGGATGTAGAGTCTTTCTACGAGGGCTATCTTGCCACTATCTTGGTTCAAGCTGGCGATGTTGCACCTGTTGGGGCTGCGATCGCCTTAGTAGTAGAAACAGAAGCCGAAATAGAAGCGGCACAGCAAAGAGCCACTGCTGGAGATGCGGCTAGTGCCAATCCATCTGTAGAAACGACGACATCTCCCGGACAAGTCGCTGACATCTCAACTACGGTCCTAGCATCAGGGATAGCACCAGCACTAGGAGATACTACCAACGGCGCACAGAGAGAACGCGACGGGCGGAATATAGTCTCGCCACGGGCTCGGAAGCTAGCTAAGGAACTGAAAGTTGATTTAAGTACTCTCAAAGGGAGTGGTCCCCACGGGCGAATCGTAGCAGAAGATGTGGAGACAGCTGCGAATAAAGGTCCGACCCCAGCACCTGTCTCTCCTGTAGCTCCACCACCTCCACCAGCAATTAAAACGGTGGAAACAGCTCCTCCCATTGCTGCCGTTGCTTCAGACAAAGTAGAACCCCTGACCACGTTTCAAAAGGCCGTGGTGCAGAATATGGTTGCCAGCCTCCAGGTACCTACCTTCCACGTAGGCTATACCATTACCACTGATAGCCTAGATCGGCTCTACCAGCAAATTAAGTCTAAAGGTGTCACGATGACAGCACTGCTGGCGAAAGCAGTAGCAGTGACATTGCAGAAACATCAACGGCTGAATACTAGCTACTCAGAGCAGGGAATTCAATATCGCTCTAGTATCAACATTGCTGTAGCAGTAGCGATGGATGACGGCGGACTGATTACGCCAGTATTGCAGAATGCAGATCGAGTAGATATTTATTCCCTATCACGTAACTGGAAGTCATTGGTAGAACGTGCTAAAGCCAAGCAATTGCAACCACATGAGTACAACACTGGTACGTTTACTTTGTCAAACTTGGGCATGTTTGGAGTGGATCGGTTTGACGCAATTTTGCCCCCCAGACAAGGGTCAATCTTGGCAATTGGTGCATCGCAGCCTCAAGTGGTAGCAATGCCAGACGGACTGCTAGGTGTGCGACGACAAATGCAGGTCAATATAACTTGTGACCATCGGATTATCTATGGTGCCCATGCTGCTGCTTTCTTGCAAGATTTGGCAAAGTTGATTGAAACAAATGCTCAATCTTTGACCTTATAGGTCAGGAAATTAGCTAAACTCCAGTAATATCTCGCATGGATAAAACGGTAAGCAGCGATTAGTTTATCTAGTAAAGCTAGCTCGCAACTTTCCTAGATCTGGCAAGTCAATGTTTTAAGTGAACTGAATTGACAACAGTCCTATTTTTCGTTCCACGGTCTAACTATGCAAACTGACCCTAATGTTTCCTCCGCTTGGTCTAAACTGAAAAATCAAGAAATTGACTGTGCCCAAGCCCTGAAGCTCCTGGTAGATGAGCAAGGAACCGTTAACCAATCGCTGCTCGACCGAGATGTGAGTGCCAGATTTTTGCGACATTTTGCAGATAGAACTAGTTTGCCCAAAGCAATTCCCTTGCTCTTGTGGCGCGGTTGTTACTATCTTGGTAGTCCTGTTGCGCTCCCAACCGAGGCGATTCAGGAACTGAAACACCGGACTGGTGGTGAAATTCAAATCATTTCCATTACCGATAAGAGCTACCGCGCCTGGTTCCACTCCCAAAATATCAACCCCAATAGTATCAGTTCTGCCCCACTGGTGAATCCGATTACAGGCGAGTTGGAGGCAGAAGACATCAGTGAAACGACACAGATCTACCTTTCAAAAGCCGCTGACCAGATTGGTCGGATCAAAACCCTGCTATCAGGAGCCCTGCGCAACCGTGCCAGCGATATCCATCTTGAACCGATGTTTGAGGGTTTAAGAGTCCGCTATCGGATTGATGGTGTACTGCGCGACATTACCACCTTAAGCTCCGATTTAAGTCGGAAGGTGATTGTTGCTCTCAAAGTTATGTCAAACATGGATATCTCCGAAAGCCGTCGCCCCCAAGATGGGCGGATTGCAGAGAAATATGCTTCTCACGAGCAGGCGGAGCTGAGCATGGATATGCGCGTCAGTACCCTACCTTGCGTGAATGGGGAAAAAGCTGTCATCCGCTTGCTGCCACGGCAAAACCCCTTTTCACAAATCACCAACTTGGGTTTCTCAAATCAAACGCTGCCAGTTTACCAAACTTGGTTGCAGCAGCCTCAAGGCATGATCATTCTTACAGGTCCAACGGGGTCGGGAAAAACTAGCACGCTCTATACCAGTCTCCAATCTGTGGCTAAAGAACATGTTAACGTGGTGACGGTCGAAGACCCAGTGGAATACGTCCTACCTGGCATCACCCAAACTCAGGTCCATGAGACGGCTGGCATGACCTTTGCTGCTGGCTTGCGGGCGATTCTCCGCCAAGATCCAGACATTATCATGGTGGGGGAAATTCGGGATAGCGAAACTGCCGAGACTGCTGTGCGGGCAGCTCTAACAGGACATTTGGTGTTTACGACCCTGCACACAAATAATGCTGTCGGTGCTATTCCGCGACTTAAAGATATTGGTCCTGATCCAGGTTTGCTGAGTGACGCCCTACTAGGAATTGTGGCGCAGCGTTTGGTACGCCGGATCTGCCCGGACTGCGCTCAACCCCACACGCCGACTCGAGAGGAGCTGCAGGTGTTGGGCTTGGAACCCCAACAAGCTCACGCCGCCAAGTGGCGACGGGGAAAAGGCTGCGCTAGGTGTTTCAATTCTGGCTACCTTGGACGGGAGGCGGTGGTAGAGTTGCTTGATATTGATGACCGGGTACGGGAGATTATTTATGAAGGCACTATCACTCAGCTCCATCGCTATCTACGAGATATTAACTTTGCTTCGTTTCGCATAGCGGCGATTGAAAAGGTGGCGAATGGAGTCACTACAGTCGATGAAGTGTTACGGGTTATTCCTAAGAGCGCCTTATTTGGTAAATCTGTAGAACTAGATCAAAAGAACAGTAGTGTTATGGAGGAAGTCTGAGCCTAAACTCCAGCCCCAACAACATTGCTGAATGGTGCCCTTGCTGATTTGGGAAACGCATGCCCATAAGATATGATCTTGATCTTGTAAAAGCAGGTGTAGCCAGCGCGTGAAATTATTTGTTTACCACACCCCCGAACTGACTCCAATAGATCGAGAACCCGACTGTGCGATCACAGTAGATGTTCTGCGAGCGACTACCACAATGGCGACAGTCTTGGCAGCTGGAGGCGAAGCTGTCCAAGTCTTCAGCGATCTCGAACAACTGAAGCAAGTCAGCGAGAAGTGGCCCCCTGAGCAACGGCTGCGGGCTGGAGAACGAGGCGGCGCAAAGGTGCCTGGATTCGATCTGGGCAACTCTCCGCTCGAATGCACGCCAGAGCGGGTGCAGGGACGTAGGTTATTTATTAGTACGACTAATGGCACCCGTGCCTTACAACGAGTACAAAACGCCCCAGTTGTGTTAACAGCTGCCTTTGTCAACCGTGCTGCTGTGGTAGAGTACCTACTTGCTGCGCAACCAGAAACGGTTTGGATTGTCGGCTCTGGTTGGGAAGGTAGTTACTCCCTAGAGGATACTGCTTGTGCTGGAGCTGTTGCCCACAGCTTGTTGCAGCACACCAAACTACCCTTGGTAGAACTAGCAGGGAATGATGAAGTCATTGGGGCGATCGCGCTTTACTGCCAATGGCAAGACAAGCTATTGGAATTGTTTTACCAAGCTAGTCACGGTCAACGCCTCCTGCACCTTAACTGTGGGGATGACCTGAAATACTGTGCCAAAACTGACATTCTCCAGGTGTTACCCATGCAACGAGAAGTGGGAGTTTTAGTAAGAAGCACTTCACCTCATCAAATCAAGAGCTAAGAACCTGTTTGAGAAGTCTAAACAGCATCAAGCAACTTGCACTTTTCGAGTCAACCTCCTCAACATCAAACGAGTCATGGCTACGTAAATCATCGTCTCGCTAGTCGTCGGTAGGAACTCATAATCCTTGCTC
>JAFAVL010000668.1 GCA_019242465.1 Chroococcidiopsidaceae cyanobacterium CP_BM_RX_35
CTTCTATTACAAATGATTACAAAGCTGCTGCCACTAGTACCGCAACTTACCAAGAAACTGTTACGATAGATACAGAATTAAAAACGTTCATCTCCAACTGGTCATGGTCCAAGGGAGACGGAAGTAGGGATTTATCCTGAAGGAACGCATCTTACACTGCGAAGATTGCGTAAGAGGTAGAAAACGATGGAGACTATCGATCGAGCTGTAAACTCAGGCGTTCGTTTAAGTCAATTGTCAGGTTCTGGCACTACCAAGACTGGACTGGGTGTGCGCCAAAAATTCATGATGGTGTTTGTAGCTGTTTTAAGCTCCTTTGCCGTCGGCTCAATCCCTATAATTTATGCTTTTACCTTGGCACCGACACATAGCCAGGATACAACGCAGAGCCCAACCCCTCGCGGGGAGATGTTCTAGAGCCTCCATAGACATTCTTGAATTGAGTTGCCTCAACTTTGACAGTTGAGGCATTTTTTATCAAAATATGATTTTTGCTAACTCTCAGCAATTTTGTAGATGAGGCAGCAACTACAGTCTCATTCAATGCTGCTAAAACAAACTTTGCTCTAGGAAGTCTAGCAAAATTTGTTGGGGAGGAGGCGCTAAAGGGCACAAGCGAGCAGCTCGCGCTGAATACGCACCGCCTTGGCGAATTTGCTCTGGTGTCAATAAACCCAAATCCCAGCCTTCTTGGAGAACTAGCTGATTGATACCGACGGTGAGAGGTGCGTGGTAGACATGGCGTACCCGCCCAGAATCGGTGTAGCGACGGAACTCTGATAGTAGTGGCGGGACATAGCAGATTTCTTCCATCAGTTCCCTTTGAATAGCATCATCTGGGGTTTCACCTGGTTCAACGTGACCGCCGAATAACCCCCATTGACCAGGGTAACGAATACTAGAGATATTGTCTCGCAGTTGCAGGAGAAACTGACCTTGGTGATAGAGAATAGCGAGCGCCACATGTATAGTTTGGCTGCTCATGGTTTAGCTGCTGTTCCCTCATTGGCGATATTCCTGCTCTGCTGCAACATAAATTTCCCCAACATCTTTACCTGCAATAGAGACGCTCTGGTTGCGTAACTTACCTTGCACCAAGATTCTATCTCCTTGCCGGATTTTATTCTGTTGAGTTAGAACCCAGATACTGTCAGTGGCGTCTTGCAGTTGATAGACTTGCTGCTTCAGCAGAGGGATAAGACGAGTTACCTTGCCTTGCAGATAAACAGTAGCGTTGTTGTCCTGTCGCTGCAGAGCGCGGATATCAGTTACATTAATGCCTAAACTCAGCATAGAGCCATTGATGTTAGGTGGGGCAAGATTGCCACAACTCATCAGCTCTGCTAAAAGGAAAAAGTAGATAGGTAGACGGGCAAAATTGCTGACGGGTTGCATAACTGCCTTTGCTCTCGGCATAGCTGAACCTTGGCTAACATCGCCCTGAAATATTATTGGCGTGAGTTCACTTCAATCCTAATCGCAATGAATATAAAAACTGCCGAAATATTGGATGGTAAAGCTCTAGCTGAGCGGATACTGACGGAACTGCGATCGCGCATTCAAGTCTGGCAAACTGAAGTTGGACGTCCACCTGGTTTAGCAGTGCTAATGGTTGGTGACAACCCTGCCAGTGCTGCCTACGTGCGGAATAAAGAACGTGCCTGTACTAAGGTAGGCATTGCCTCTTTTGGTCAGCATTTCCCCAGCAACACCACCCAAGCAGAACTAGAGCAAGTCATACAAGCACTCAATCAAGACGCGCAAGTCGATGGAATTTTGGTGCAGCTACCGCTGCCTGAACACCTAGATGCTGTTTCACTGCTGCATCAAATCGACCCAGACAAAGACGCTGATGGACTTCACCCAGTCAATTTAGGCAGGCTCGTCCGGGGAGAGCCGGGATTACGTAGCTGCACTCCATCGGGGGTCATGCGCCTCTTAGAGGAATATAGCGTTGAGCTGCAAGGGAAACGGGCTGTTGTCATCGGTCGCAGCATTCTTGTTGGTAAACCCTTGGGTTTGATGTTGCTAGCAGCTGATGCGACAGTCACGATTGCTCATTCACGCTCACCAGATTTGCCTGCTATTACCAAGCAGGCTGATATTCTGATTTCAGCAGTAGGTCGCCCAGAACTCATTACAGCTAACATGGTTAAGTTGGGTGTGGTCGTAGTGGATGTGGGGATAAATCGCATTACTGATACCACAGGTAGCCGCCTTGTTGGCGACGTGCAGTTTGATTCTGTCCGAGCAGTCGCGCGATTGATCACCCCAGTTCCTGGTGGCGTTGGTCCCATGACCGTCGCCATGCTACTGCAAAATACAGTATTAAGCTACAGTAAGCGGCGTCCAGACGTACCAAAAGCCCCGTAAAATTGGATTACGGACATAACCAGCTTAAGGAATAGAGGGATGGTAGCAACAAATAACCTTAAGACACCCCAAGGGCAAGCCCAGTTTGAAATCTCAGCCTATCTGCAAGCGCGCCAGCACCTTTGCGAGGTGGCGTTGGAGGGTGCCATCCCAATTGTCTATCCAGAGAAAATTTACGAGGCGATGCGCTACTCTCTATTGGCTGGAGGCAAGCGATTGCGTCCCATTCTGTGTCTGGCTACCTGTGAGATGACTGGCGGAACCATAGAAATGGCCATGCCAACTGCTTGTGCTTTGGAAATGATCCATACCATGTCGTTAATCCATGATGACCTCCCAGCTATGGACAACGACGATTATCGGCGGGGCCAGTTAACGAATCACAAAGTCTATGGTGAAAACATAGCGATTTTGGCAGGAGATGGCTTGTTGGCTCACGCCTTCGAGTTTGTTGCTGTCAATACTCAGAACGTGCCAGCTGAAAGACTGCTGCAAGTGATTGCCCAACTGGCTAAAGCAGTGGGAGCCGCCGGGCTAGTTGGCGGTCAGGTGCTTGACCTTGACTCAGAAGGTAAGCCAGACATTTCCCTAGAAACCCTAAACTTTATCCATAGCCACAAAACTGCTGCCCTCCTAGAAGCTTCCGTGGTCAGTGGCGGAATTTTGGCTGGTGTCGAGGATGGTGACCAACAAAGGCTGTCTCGCTATGCCCAAAACATTGGGTTGGCGTTTCAGATCGTAGATGACATCCTGGATGTCACTGCCACCCAGGAAGAATTAGGCAAGACAGCAGGGAAGGACCAAAAAGCCCAGAAAGCAACTTATCCTAGCCTCTGGGGGCTAGAAGAATCCCGGCTTCAAGCCCAACAACTGGTTGAGGCAGCAGTGGCAGAATTAAGCCCGTTTGGCGAGAAAGCTATACCGCTAGCCGCGATCGCCAACTTCATTACTAGCCGGACTCACTAGCGAGATTTTGGATAGGTAACTGGGGTAATATAGCTGGGGTACTGTAGTTGTCCCCTTACGCTCTATACCCAAAGTTCCGATCGGAGGAAACCTCCGAGCTTGACTTTGCGCTCTCTTACAAAGCTCCGATCGGAGGAAACCTCCGCTCTGACTTTGCGCTCCTCTAACTTGAAAGGGAGCTAAAGGCTCCCCAAGCAAAACACCATGCAGGACTTTGGCAAAATTCTAGACAACCGGGTGCTGCTGGTTGCTCTAGTGGCTTGTCTAATCGCTCAATTAAGCAAGCTCGCTATCGAGCTGTTCAAAAATCGCAAAGTTAACCTGCGCGTCCTGGTAACGACGGGTGGGATGCCTAGCGCCCACTCGGCTTTGGTAACGGCTCTAGCTAGTGGCATTGGTCAAACCATTGGCTGGGCAAGCCCTGAGTTTGCGATCGCTACTACCTTTGCCATCATCGTCATGTACGACGCTGCTGG
>JAFAVL010000774.1 GCA_019242465.1 Chroococcidiopsidaceae cyanobacterium CP_BM_RX_35
CAAACAAACCAGCCGCTGTCCCAGCACAAATTGCTTCTGTGTTGCCAAGAGTGCAGTTAACGAAAATGCCAGGATATTGGCGCTTAAATTGACTAATCTTGTTGGGTAACCAGTAGTTACCAATCGTTAGACTTGAGCCTAATTTCAACTCACCCCGTTGCAGATCGTTCAACTCCCGTAACCCTCGCTCTGTTAAAGCGACTTGGTCAATGATTTTCTGCGCTTCAACTTGTAGCAACTTTCCAGCCTCCGTAATTTCGATGTGACGACCAATCCGGTGAAATAGTCTCACGTTGTATTGCTCTTCTAAGCTCTGAATTGCTGCACTGACAGCGGGCTGGGTAATGTAGAGTGCTTCAGCCGCACGGGTAAAGTGCAGATGTTCCACCACAGCTAGAAAAATTCGCAACTGGTCAAACTTCATCCTTACCCTTGGAGGTTTTCTTAAAACTTAGGTTGCGGAAGCGCAGCCAAGGAGGGCTCCAAACGAATTTTTTTAAGTTTGGGTTATTCACGAATTCCTATTATGATTCACTGTTTGACTAGTAGTATGCCACAATTTTTCTTGGTATACTACCAATTCACTATCGGGTTTAGCTTCTATGGAAAAAAGGCAGGTTCTTAACAGAGTCGGTAAACTAGTCGCACTTTTATTGCTGCTAGCCATCTTCTTCCCACCGTTGGCACTTATAAACGCTGGAGAACGGGGAATTTTGATCCACCTAGGACAAGTGCAACAGGTACTAGGAGAAGGAATTTATCTAATCATCCCTATAGTCGATACCGTACATAAGTTAAGCGTTCGAGTGCAGAAGCAACAAATTTCCGCTGAGGCTTCCTCAAAGGATCTCCAAGATATTTTCACCGATGTAGCTCTCAACTGGCATATAATTCCAGCGTCAGCAAATACTATTTTTCAACAAGTTGGAGACGAGAATGAGGTTGTTGAGCGGATTATCAACCCAGCAGTTGCAGAAGTGATGAAGGCCGTCATGGCTAAGTATACGGCTGAAGAAATCATTACTAAGCGAGGAGAAGTTAAAGCTGGGATAGACGACTCATTGACCACGCGACTAGCGACTTATCACATTGCAGTTGATGATATTTCCCTGGTTCATATCGACTTTTCCGAACGGTTCAGTGAGGCAGTGGAAGCGAAACAGGTGGCGGAACAGGAAGCCAAGCGGGCTGGGTTTATGGCACTGCAAGCCTCTAAAGAAGCCGAGGCGAGGGTGAATTTAGCCAAAGGAGAGGCTGAAGCACAGAGGTTAGTTCGTGAGACTTTAACTCCTGAACTCCTACACAAGCAAACAGTAGAAAAATGGGATGGCAAGTTGCCTCTAATTATTGGTAGCGACAATGCAAAATTATTAGAAATAGAGCTGGATGAATTAATGAAACGCTAAACCAAAGTACTCAGTTAGATGATTATTTAGCTAACGTGCAATAGACGGAGTATTGCTGTTAAAGTTCCACTATCCTGTAAAATGTATATGCCAAGACAAATCAGAAAAAAGGGAACAATAGCGTGACCATAGTGAGTGAGGACGTGTGCTATAACTGGATGACGACTTAATATGTAAGCGATGTAACACCAAACGGCAACAAGTAGAAAGAAAACAGCGAGAAACACTTCTAGATCTTGTGAGTGACTACTAGCAAAAATAGGTATGTATATACCAATGTTATCGCCGCTATTTGCTAATGTAACAGCTGCTACTTTGTAGGTTTGTGGGCTGAGAATACTAGCAATTATAGATAGTATCGGCATATTTAAAGATATCCGCTTAAACTCATCAGTTACTGTTTGTACTTCTTTTTCGTCTTTATTAAGTTGCGCCAAACGAATGATCCCGATTGCAATCGGAAGCAAACCAAGCAATCCTAGCCATTTTCGCGGCAGAAATAAACCACCGAAATAACCAGGCAAACTAGCAATAATAATAAGTGTGAAACCTAGATATTGACCAAAAACGATGTGCCGACGGCGGAAAGTCGCATTGGTTTGGGAGAAAAATAGCATCAGGATAATAATATCATCGAGATTAGAGGCGACAAAGGCAGTTGTCGCTGTGATGATTGCAGCAAGAAACCAATGCACAATCAGCTTGCCTCCCTTATATTGATACTATTTTTGCATGGTACTATGGTAATTGAATAGAGTTGAAGTACCACTTTACGTCTTTTATAACTGTCAATGCTGGTGGCATAGTGACGCAGTGGTTAGCCTAAACCCAATTACAGGATAGGAGGATTAATTATCTTAAACTGCACCAGTGCCAGAATCACGAGAGTGTAGATGGTTGAGGAAGCTAGACCAAACAACAAATCTTTTTTCAGGTTCCGCTCTTTCGGACGTTGTAAAACATCTACAGCCCCTAATTGCATTAAGAGAATCCCCGCAATGTTGGATAGCCAGTATCCTATGACTGAGCCAGGTAAGAGGAAGCTTGGGGAGAACAAACTACAGATATACCCAAACAAATAAGCAATAGGCAGATTGAAAAATAGGTCATTCCACCAGCATAGTGGTGAGAGCAGATATCCCACAATCAGCAGGAATCCGCCTCTAAGTTTTTTAAACATATCTGCCTTGGACTCGGCTTGGGCAAACTGCCATAGCCAATCAGGATTCAATCGTCCTAATCTGCTGAGCCCTTCACTAACCTTTTTCGTATTTTCCACGTAAGTCACACAGTCCAGTAGACTTAGTGTAGTTTAATTTGGAGACAGAGTCAAAGCCTCACGAAGAACGGGGTAGTGGGTGTAACCCACTTCAAGCCTGAGGCGCTTGAATAGAACATAGGCAGGAATTAAGCTCTACGTGCATTTGCTCAAACTTATCAATTGGGTATAGTGCTTTTAGGCTTAACCGCCTGGAAGATAAGTGCAAACCCAATCCAACCAAGAATAACACTGAAAATTGCTGTAGCGACGTTTAGTTCAATGGGCAGTCCAAGCACAACAGGTGGCTTGATATTGGCAAGATTCGGATCATTTAAAAATCCATAGGAAGTACCTGGCAATGTGCCTGACAGAACTAGCCCTGGAAGCGTAATATATTTACAGCTTTCAAGTGGATTAAGCCGCTACTCCCAACGCAGATAGAACAGGTTTTTGCCACCCCTTACTGCACTCATTGCTAGCAATTTTACCTCTAATTTGTAAGACGTTGTGGGCACCCTCACGAGTCCATTGCATTTTGCCACTCTTCTTATGCCGAGCGTTAATCATCGATTCAATCTGAGATTCAGCCACTTGACTTGTAAATGGTTTGCCCTGTTTATCTCGCTGTTGATAATTAACTAGATAGGCTTGATTGCGGCTGAGATAGTCAGACAATTGTGCTAGTTTCTGCTGCTGCTTGGCATCTGTAACAGTCATCAGGCTTTGAAGCTCATTCAAGGCTTTACGTGCCTGACCATGCCATAATTTCCACTTGACTCCCTCTAAGATTTCGGCGTAGCCTTCATCCTCTGCACTCCTGACATTCTGAAACTTTTTAGCAATGTGAAACCAGTCTAGTATGCAGATAAGCTGTTGACAGTGAGGGGCTAGACTCGCAATCACTGACCAGCAATTGTTCGCTCCATCAGCCAGAGCTGTCACCACTGTGGCTTTTGTCATGCCTTGCTTGAGTGCTGCATGGAGGACATAGGTTTTGATGGTGCAGAGGCTGTCATCTCGGGTCGAGAGGGCACAGCTTTTACTGGTAATCTCTCGATGGTTCGGGTCAAGGGTGTGCAGGCTCTCCGGACGATAGACCACTGCTGCAAAGGCCTCAAAGCTGCGTTTATCCTGCTCTTGGGTGGGAATCTGCCCGCCATCGACTTGGACGATCGCTTCCAATGCGGGTGGGGCAGACTCTTCCTGTGCCGGTGGATTCAGATTCTCTTGAGCGATTTGTTCTCCCACTTGATTGGCGATCTGTTTGATTTGGTTATGATTATTCACCCGTCGGCGATGAACTGTTAACTTCTCCAGGTTGCTTTCCGCCTCTCGATAGCTATACAAAGCTCCTTTGGGCTGTAAATATATTACGCTCCCAGAGCAACAA
The DNA here is from genome assembly GCA_019242465.1 of Chroococcidiopsidaceae cyanobacterium CP_BM_RX_35. The sequence continues at coordinate 4,058 of JAFAVL010000774.1, forward strand.
AACTGCCAATCCTACTCCCATTAACACCCTTAACTGAGACAGATATACGCGCAGATTTCGCATCTTTTTCAGGGCTTCAATTTGGTGCGTACGAACCTGGGATGTACATCACCTGCTCAATCTTGCCTGAGTATTTGAACACACCATATTTCTGGTACACATCCCACGACACAGGGCTATGGGCGTCCTTACCTATATCTAAACCATCGTACGGAACAAAGTAAAACGTTGGTCCCAGTTGCCCTTCAGCCACCTTTGTGCCATTAAGCAGGAGAGTACCAAATCCCTGTCGCTTTCCAGTAGCTTTGAAATCTAACTCTACATTCAGTTTGCCTGGCTGAATCTTAACCCTGGAGAATTTAATTAACCTGCCGAAACCGTTATATTCGTAGGCCAACTCGCCATCCTCGATGTAAAAAACATAACCAGCCTCCTGCCCACCGTGGGCAAGAATGACTCCCCGATCTCCCTGTTTGTACTGGAAGTTTGTCTTAATCGTGTAGTCCCGGTCGGCGACCAACGGTAGAATATCTGGGAACAAAACTGTCTTACCCGGATAGAACGTCTTCGCTGTACTCGGTTCAATCCTCTGCTTCAAAAAAGTTGGTAGCAGAGGTGATAGCACTGCTTGACCAAGATTGTCAATCAACGGGTAAACCTGATACTTAAAGGCAGCTATATCAAAGGCTGCTGCCAACTCCTGGACTTTGTCAGGGTACTGGTTCGCCAGATTATTAGTCTCCGAGTAATCCTGTTTCAGGTTGTACAGTTGCCACTCTGAGTCAGCGATTGGCGTACCTGGCTGATGTTCGGTCAAAATATACCAACCATCTTTGTAATAGCCTCTTCTCCCACTCATCTCAAAGTATTGCTCAGTATGCTGTTCAGGCGCATTGGCATCGTTAAGGAGATAAGCAAAGCTTGTTCCTTCCAGAGGCTTGGTTTTCTTACCATTAAAGGTTTCTGGATGCTCAAGCCCCGTTACCTCAAGTAAGGTAGGCGTTATGTCGCTCACGTGGGTGAATTGAGTCCGGATTGCACCCTGATCCTTGATCCGAGCTGGCCAAGAAATGATGAAAGGCTCTCGTCTGCCACCACCATTAGTTGTGCCTTTGTACAGCCTAAAAGGCGTGTTGGAAACCGTTGTCCATCCGGTCGGATAGATAGGAAAAGTTTGGGGGCTGCCAATTAAATCCAATCGACTAAAGGACAACTCTTTATCTTCAGACAAGCCGGAGTAAAACCTCGGCATGTTTGAAGAGCCTTCTAAACCACCTTCTCCTGAGCCACCGTTATCGGCAGTGACAATGATGATGGTGTTGTCCAATTGCCCGGTTTTCTCGAGATACTGGTACAGTTTCCCAAAGTTCTGGTCTATGTTGTCAACGAATGCAGCGTAGACCTCCTGATAGCGGGCGAAGAGTTGCTTATCTGCATCCGACAGTTCATCCCAGGCCTTAACTCCTGGATTGGGCGGTGGTAGTTTAGTCTCCTGTGGAATAATACCCGATGCTAACTGCTGTTGGTAGCGCTGCCAGCGGAGCTGATC
>JAFAVL010000063.1 GCA_019242465.1 Chroococcidiopsidaceae cyanobacterium CP_BM_RX_35
TACCATCTGACCCCTATCAATTTCCTACCATCCGGGCTACAGGCAACTCAGTTGTCTTAGAAAGCGCCCCCTTAATGACTGTCAACTCAACTCTGGGTGAGCAGTTCGCTACTGGTCAACTTCTGCTCAAATCAATCTATGCTCAGCAAAAAAGCACTCCCAGTCTCAATCCTCAGCCCGAATAAGAAAGCTAACCTAATTCCGACTACCAGTGAGCCAGGAATAGTTTTAGGCAATGGCATTAGTTGGAATCCTACTACACTACCGAATGGTCATATTGTCTTGATCGGCGCATCCGGTAGTGGGAAAACCCAAACCCTCAAGGCAATCGCCTATGAACTCCCCAAACTTTTTCCAGAAATCAGAATCATTATTATAGATTTCCACGGCGATCAGCATCTCCCAGGCGAGACTTGCTATCCGCTGAATATGGAGTCACCCTATGGGGTCAACCCTCTCACCATTGACCTAGATACTAAAGGTGGTGGACCTTCACTTCAGGCGATCGCAGTGGCAGCTGTCCTCAAAAGAGCGCTATTGATGGGACCAAACCAGGAAGGGCTAGTAATTGAACTGCTGAATTGCTGCTACCGCACGGCCGGAATCTTTCAGGAGAACGTCAGGAGTTGGGAGAGAAAACTGCCCACCTTTGCAGAGATGCGGGCTGAGGTAGAAAAGCGGATTGAGAATGGCTGTAAAGAAAGCCAAAAGCTCAGCCTGAAGCTCGCAGCAACTTTTCAATATGGGATATTTGACCGCCCACAGCCACCACTGACAGCCTCAATCGTGCGCTTTGATTTATCAGCTCTGGGCAAGGTGCCAGGACTGGGAGCAATAGCGGCTGAAAGTTTGGTTAAACAGCTGATGGACTCCCATCGGCTCATGGGTGAAATCGCGGGTAAGGTTCCTCGCACTTATTTATTTATGGATGAGGCTAAAGAGATTAAAGGGTCCAGATCAGTTGATTTAGTTTTAGCGGATGGCAGAAAGTATGGGCTCGGCGCTGTCGTGGCATCTCAGCGAGACGCCCACATCTCAGATAACGTTATCGCCAACTCGGCAACCAAGATTGTTTTAGCTGTAGACCAGACTGAAGTTGGGCGGGTTGCTAAACGGTTTCGATTTGCTGACAACTTGGTAGCCGCCCTTCAACCGCTTGAAGCCTTGGTACGTATGGGCACGACTGGGCACCGCTGCCAGATTAAGCCTTACTATCAGCGGATTGAGGATGGAGCCTAATGCAAAAGTCTTTGAACTGGAACTGGAATAACCTCATCACCTACACCGCTCTTGGGCTAATGGTTAGCCTACTGGGTTGGCACCAGTCTCGGAAAACCGAGTTAGCAACGGTTGCAGAACCGGTCCCCCTGACATCTGCCTCAAATCCTCCAGCTGCCCTGCCCAATGCCACTTCACCACGGTTACTGAAATTTAGCTTGTCCTTGTCTTCACCCAAGGAACTCAAAGTTAAGCAGGGAGACACAGTGAGGACTGGTGAGGCGATTGCAGACCGAGTTGAGGAGCGAGTGCATCTAACTGCCCAACGTCAAGCTTTGGTGTTATCGCTTCAGGAGATTCAGGGGAAGACAGCCATCAAGCCAACAGCGCCTGTGACGGTTCCTTCTGTGAACGAGCTGCCACCGATCTCATATGCGGAGGAAGAAGCAGCGATCGCCTCTGCTAGAATGTCTGTGCAACAGGCACAGAAAGAGTTTGATCGAGAGCAGGAAAGGCTCAAAAGTGCCCCATTGGAAGAATCAAGCGCTGTTCGCAAAGCAGAGGTCACTGTAGCAGAAAAGCAGCGTGCAGTAGATCTCCAGAATCGCAAGATCGATGCGGTGCAGGGTTTAAAGGACTTACCGCCTGATGTTATCGTTCACGAGCAAGAGGTTCTCAAGCAAAAGCAAGCTGACCTAAAGCTTGCTCAGGCAGATTTAGAGCAGGCTCAGGCTAAGGAACAAGCGGCATCGAAGCAGCAATCCGATAAGCTACAGCAACTGTCGCAGGCAGTGGAGAAGGCACAGTCTGAGCTACAGCTAGCAATTTCAAAACTACAGACAGCTCATGATAAGAGGGCATACACAGAATATGAGGCATCAGTTGCAGCAGCCCGACGAGTTGAGGAACATAATCAAGCCGAACAGAATTACACGCGGCAGTTGCAAGAGGCAGAGCAGCACGAGCGCGATCGCTCATTCCAGGTCACTCAAATCCAGGACAAAATCGCTGCGGTTGACAACCAACTTTCAGCTCTCAGTACTGTTAGAAGTCCTTATGCTGGGACCATCAGACTGGTCAAAATCCTTGGGCAGAATGACAAGAATCTGTCAGTGGAAATTACTCTTGCTGTTGGCAATGGCAATGATAGTACACCCGGACTCAGCTCTGGCACGAAACCCACGGGAGGCGCAATTAAATAAAGCCACTGGAGCTATCCTCAAAAAGATGCCACAAGTGCCAATCTCGTCGGCATCAAGTACAGTACCAATTTCTCAACCAGGGACTAAATCATCATTGCCACTCGGCGGCACTGATGATTCAGGAGATGATTCTTCAGACGATGATCCAGATGCCAAGCTGCCGAAAACTGAGCCAAATCCACTTAACGCAGCTGGCGATTCTATGGATACTCTGATCCAACAAGGAATTAATGCAGATTTATGGCAGCAAATGCAGGGTGAGCTACCGTGTGTTGAGGCAACAACTAAGTGCATTGCTCAGCTTCAGAATGTCGCAGTACAGAAGAATCCCCTCTTGAAAGAGGTTGACTCACGGATTCAGGATATCCAGAGCAAAATTGACGTGGCTAAGAAAGCGAATAAGACCTCGATCAACCTCAGCATTCTGCGCCCAGCAAGCCAGGTATTTCTACAGCCAACTATCCAACAACACCATCACTCTGGCGTTCTTGGCAAACTATTCTCAATCTTTACAGGTCCCGTCGGAATCGTTAATGAACTGCTTTCGGCTGTAGGAACTCCTCTCTTAGATGGCTTTTTTGGAGGAAGTGACCAGAACCAACAGCGAGCTATTTCCATTAGCGACCTTCAAGTCAAGCTAGCCGAGATCCAACGTGGTCGTGCTGAGCTGGCTGATAAGGTACGAGAGAAAGTTGCACTGGCAGTTTTTGACTTTGATAGTAGCCGCCGCGATTTCCAAATTGCTCAGGTAATAGCCAATCGGGAATCGTCGCGGATGCAGCTAATTACAGTCGAGTACCGAATGGGGCAAGGTACGAGTGAGAGCTATCTGAATCAACTATCTTCGCTTGACAAAAATAAAGCTCAGACTTGGAAATCTTGGTCCCTAATGCGATCACAACTGGAAAAAATTAAGCTTCTTGTCTTAGGATCTGAAGACCAGAACTAGAATGAGTAGAGTTCTGCTTGGCTAAGAAGCAGCAACAGCAACTACTACCACCTAATATACTTTGAGAAAGTACCTAAGAAGTTGGCTTTTAGGTTTACCTTGTACCGTCCTCTCCATTTGCTTCGATCACTCTAAATTAATGTGTTCTTCAATGGATTCAATCGCGGCAATAGCCATTGCCACGAACATTGCACAACGGGGATTTTCGGAATCAACAATCGATACGCCTGTAAATTTGAACCCTTGGCTTGCAGCAATAGCAACTGCCATTTTTTCTATGAGTGATTCCTTAGAAATTGCAGTTAAATTTCTCATAATGCGAACTTCATACGTTTTTCTAACTCTCGATACACAGCTTCATTTTGGACATAGGTTTAGCTTGAGCATGGCCGTACGTGGTAACTTTCCTAGCCGATATCAATACCAACCTCTTCCTTCTCGTTCCACCTCTCCATAACACCTATTGAGTATACGCTTCTACGCGCTCTAACGCCGCCCTAACTTTAGTTGCAAACTCTGATTCTCGATCGCAAGTCATGACCAATCGATCGATTGCTCTGGTCATTGCCACGTAGAGCAGCCGTGCTTCTTCCTCTGGCGCACCCTGTGAGTGCGGCAGAAATCCAACCCCCGGCACGAACACAACCGGAAATTCTAACCCCTTGCTGGAGTGCATGGTAATCAACTTCACAGTGGGAGCATTGACATCGTAGTTCCGGCTGTCGCTATTTCGACTTACCCATTCAATCGGAAGTTGAGCGTCTTCAAACTGGCGGCAAATTTGCTCACCCATGAACTTTGAGCGATATAGAATTGCTATTTGGTTCCAGCCTGTACCCTGTTCGTGCAACTTCCGCGCTCTCTCAGCCAAGTATTTTGTTTCTTCCCTGAAACTAGAGAGTCGAACAAGCTCAGGTTTGACCCCATGTCGCCCTGCTGTTTGAGGCTTGATCAAGACTGGCATATCCTCATCGTTCTCCTCGTCCTGATCCAAAAAATCCTTAGCGAATTCGTAAGCAACTCTCAACACTTCAGCAGTATTTCGGTAATTCACCTTGAGAATCGTGGTTCGTCCTTGAGCCTGGACGCCCACGCTCTTGAAACTGAACTTTCTTTTTTTCTTTTCCCCATATAGATTCTGGGCATCGTCGTAGAGCAGCAGAAGAGACTTGGTTTCTGGATCGATCATTTGCACAATCAGCTTTAGCCAGTCAGGTTCAAAGTCGTGTCCCTCGTCGATCAGCACTGCTCCATACTGCTCTGCTGGGATTAAACCCTTCTCAACTGCTCGGATCACCCTCTGCACTAGTTCTTTGGAATAGGCTTCTCCTTTGAACTGGTTCCAACTGGGCTTCTGAATGTGATGCGCCTCCAACAAATCTGAACACCATCGGTGGAAATGCCTGACTGCTACCCGATCGCTACTAATTCCTTTGGCATGGAGCATTTGTCGCAGCTTCGCAGCTAGAGGAACGTTAAAACACAGTACCAAAATTGGTTTGGTCACTTCTTCCAATAGGCGTTGGCAACGATACGCCAGGATTAGGGTTTTTCCGCTACCTGCTACACCGTGAATGATGCGATGCCCATCCCCTATAGATCGAGCAAGTTGTTCTTGCTGCAAGTCCATAATTTTGATGATGTCGGGTACAGCTA
>JAFAVL010000079.1 GCA_019242465.1 Chroococcidiopsidaceae cyanobacterium CP_BM_RX_35
ACTTGGCGCTTGGAGCAGGTCAAATTCTTAAGTTCGACCACAGCGCTAGGCGTTTGGGTTTTCTTGTTGTTCCTGTATTTATTCCAAGCCTTCCAGGCTTATCAGGTAAATCGGGAAGTGGTGAATGGTGCTAAGCAGTATCCCCAAGAAGACCGTTACAAGATGGGGCAAGTATTCCTGCTAGAGCTGTCTTATGCTGTTAGCTTCGGTTCGGAGTTAGCGGTTGTGTCAATGCTGCCTACGTTCGTTGAAAATACCTTTCATGTCACTGAGCTGATAGCCGGACCAATTGCTTCTACCTATCCACTCATGAATCTAGTCTCCCGCCCCGCAGGTGGCTTGATCTCCGACAAGATCGGTAGCAGGAAGTGGGCATTAGTAGCAATGCTCGGTGGTCTCGGAATTGGCTATCTCCTCATGAGCAGAATTGGCGGTGGTTGGCCGCTACCCCTGGCCGTCATTCTAACTATGTGTTGTGCCTTCTTTGTGTTCGGCGGCGCTGGTGCAACTTTCGGAATTGCGCCTCTCATCAAGCGTCGGGTTACTGGTCAGATTGCCGGAAACGTGGGTGCCTACGGTAGCGTTGGCTCTGTGATTTATACAACTATCTATAGCTTGTTACCAAAAGGTCCTGAGGGAGGTCAAGAGCTCTTCGAAATCCTAGGAACTGCTGGTATCATCGTCTGCTTTCTCTGTGCTTTTCTTTTAAAGGAACCTCAGACGGCTATTAGCAAAGATTTTGTTGAGGAAGATGCAGCAGTGGTGGGGCATTAGTAGAGAGAGCAGGGGGAGCAGGAAAAGATTGTTCATTGTTTGTAAATTGAGGAAATTGCATGTCGTCTAATGCTTCCACTCAAAACATGGCAACTGAGGTGTTAACGGCTAATCGAGAGATTCACGATCTCACCTATCAGCAGATGATCCTCTGCTCAGCAGTCATTGGCATTGCTGGGGGGTTGGTGGCAACGGTGTATTACTACGTGCTAGAAGCCTGCCAACATCTTGTATGGCATACTGTTCCTGATTTTCTAGAACCATACTTTCCTTCTGTACTCCCAGCTTGGAACTACGTATGGATTGCTACGACGATTGGTGGGTTTCTGGTTGGTCTTACACTTGTCTTAATGGGCCTTCCCGGTGAAGTTGCTTTCGTCGTTGATAAGGTACATTCTCCTGGAAAAATAGATGTGCGCCAAACACCAGCAATGATTGTTGCCTCGCTCGTTTCGATTACAGCTGGTGGTAGCGCCGGACCTGAAGCTCCTCTTGTCCAGGTCAATGGTAGTTTTGGCAGCTGGCTGGGCGAGAAGCTCAATTTGACCATAACGACAAGTCGAGTACTGACTCTTTGCGGTATGAGTGCTGCTCTTGGTGCATTTTTTGGAGCGCCTCTTGGTGGAGCACTATTTGCCCTAGAACTTCCCCACCGTCGAGGACTGGAATACTATGAAGCGATTATCCCAGCTGTACTTTCAGCGATTTTGAGCTTTTTTGTGTTCCGGTTCAACACAGGACTGACAATTGGCGGTCTGTATCACTTTGCGACTATTCCCCAGATCTCATTAATCGAGCTAGGTCAAGGCGCATTTCTGGGGTCAGTAGGGGCATTGACAGCTTTACTATTTGTTTTGATCTTCCGTAGCATCGGTCATCTGAGCGAGTACATCGCCCACCGCACAATTTTCCTCGCTACTTTGGGCGGGCTATCTATTGGGCTGATAGCTTTGGCTTTTCCGCAAACGCTGTTCTTTGGCGAAAAAGAAATTAACACGATTGTAGAGACAGGTGCGACTTTTGGAATTACCATGCTGCTATCAATCGCCTTGGCTAAAATGCTGGCAATTAGCTGCACTCTCCACTCTGGTTTCCGAGGAGGATTTATCTTCCCACTGTTCTACATTGGTGCAGCGGTTGGCTTGGCAATTTCTCTAGCGATTCCCCAAGTTCACCCCACAATTGCCATGCTTTGTATGATGGCGGCGGTAAATGTAGCGATCACTAAAACGCCAGTTAGTACCACTGTGATTCTCAGCGTTCTGTCTGACACGGCATTAGTGCCTGTGATTGTAATTGCCAGTTTTGTCAGTTTCGTCCTGACAAGTCAAGTATGCTTGATTAAGACTCAGCGATCGCGTACTACCTTGGTAGGAGAATCCCCGCTACCGATGTCGGTTTTCCCAAAGGGCGCGTGATGAATGTCTACCAATTTTACTAATTTGCCTGAGGATGAAATCCAAATCTGGCATTCCTTGTACCGGGCCATTGGTGGAGCGACAGATTTTCAAAGCGCACTAGCTGTCGCGCTCTGCCGAGTCTGTGAAACAGCTGGCTGGGAATATGGAGAAGCCTGGATTCTCTTTGAGAAGCGCACGATTCTAGAACTTAGCCCAGCTTGGTATCAAAATCTTTGTGGGGATAAAGCACATTTGCTTGCCTTAGAGCAATTTCGGCTCTGTAGTGAAGGCTTTATCTTTCCTCCAGGTGTCGGCTTACCAGGGCGAGTTTGGTCGTCACAGCAACCTGAATGGATTTGCGATGCTTCAGCTCAGTCAGAAAACTTTTTTTTACGCAATCAAATCGCTAAAGCTTTCGGCATCAGAGCCGGGTTTGGCGTGCCAGTCATTGCTGAACAGCAAGTGAGAGCAGTGCTTGTCTTTTTTACGTTCCAAGACCGCCAGGAAGATCAGCAACTGATTGAACTTGCCAAGGTAGCCGCAATGCAACTGGGGCTATTTTTAGTTAATGGTCCCTACTGAAGAGCTTTTCTTCAGCTAACCGCCGCTGAGCTAGCTCAGATGCCAATTTCAATGCAGCTTTCATGCTAGTGGCATCGGCAACTCCTTGACCTGCAATATCAAAGGCTGTACCGTGATCGGGTGAGGTGCGGATGAAAGGCAAGCCGATGGATGTGTTGACCGCTCGGTCGAAGGCTAACTGTTTGACAGGAATTAAGCCTTGGTCATGATAAAGGGCAAGATAGGCATCATGAGCTTGGACGCGACTAGCCCCGCCGTACCAAGCTTGAGCTGGTTTGACCCACATTGTATCTGGTGGAATCGGACCATCTAGTTGCAACTGGGGACGAGCGTGACGCTCTTGCTCCATCCAAGGAATTAACCACTCTTGCTCTTCGTGTCCCAGTTGACCCTGTTCGCCGCTGTGAGGGTTCAACCCGGCGATCGCAATTCTTGGTGATGCTAAACCAAAATCTCGCTGTAGACACTCCACTAACAAATCGAGCTTTGTTGTCAATAACTGGGGTGCCAGAGTGTCCGCTACCTGACGTAGGGGAATGTGGGTTGTGGCAAGCAAAGTGCGGAGGACAAAGCTAGTGTGGGGGGACTGCGCTACGAATAACATTCCAAAGCGCTCTACACTAGAACGCTGCGCGAGTAACTCAGTTTGACCTGGATAGTTGTAACCAGCTGCTTTCCAAGCTGACTTGGCGATTGGTCCAGTCACGATTCCCTGGAATTCACCGACTTGAGTCCGCGCGATCGCTGTTTCCAGGTAGGCAAAACTCGCTGCTCCACTGGCAGCATTTCCCCTGCCAGTCTTAATTTGACACAACAGTGTGCTGTCTAGTTCAATGTCTAAAGTAGACAAATGAGCTGGGTTTGCCAAAGGTGCTAATTGCTCATCTGGGCAAGTCTTGTGCAGTTGCTCAATGAGTTTGGCATAGGTTTCCTGCAATACTAACTGGCTACCTACCACTGTTACCCGACACTGCTGAGCAATGGCAGGATCTGCCAAAGCTTTCAAAACGACCTCTGGTCCTATACCAGCTGGATCTCCCAATGTGAGTGCTAAATGCGGTAAGTTTTGTTGGTCTGATTTCACAGGGGCTGTTTTGTCTGATTGCTTCATCGGAAAGATCGGTTAAACTGATTTACAATACTTTTCATTGGTCTAATCTTCCCAGGTCAGCAAGGCACTGGTAGACTAAGTTGAGCTTGCTCAAGGAAGTTGCCCGAGGTAGCTCTGGCGAAGCCTTGAAAGCTGGAACCATTCACAAGGGATAACTGCACTAATGGGCGGTGAGATGTTCGAAGCAGCTGTTTTGTCCTTCACTTTAATCCTAGTGGGGATAGGTTTGGGTTTTCTACTACTGAGGATTCAGGGTGATAACGAGGAAGCTCTCTAGGGAGCGATAGAAGAGGACAAGGCGATCCCTTGTCCTCTTCTAGTGAACCTTCTACTGACAGATTTCATAAAGTTTTGTTAAAATTGGATATTCTGATACTATATAAATTAATAAAAATTAAGATTCTTTACTAATCCCTCATGACCTTATTAATTGTCGGTGCCACTGGCACCTTGGGAAGACAAGTGGTTCGCCGCGCTCTCGATGAGGGGTATAAGGTACGCTGTCTTGTCCGAAGTTTTAAGAAAGCTGCCTTTTTAAAAGAATGGGGTGCTGAACTTGTACCAGGAGACCTATGCGACCCCGAAAGCCTACCGCCTGCTCTGGATGGTATCACCGTTGTCATCGATGCTGCAACTAACCGTCCTACAGATTCACTCAGCATCAGACAAGTGGACTGGGAGGGGAAGGTGGCGCTGATTCAAGCGGCAAAAGCCGCAGGCGTAGAGCGCTTCGTCTTTTTTTCCCTTTTAGATGCGGAAGACTATCCAGATGTACCGCTGATGGAAATCAAGCGGTGTACCGAACTATTCCTTGATGAGGTAGGGCTCAACTACACAGTCTTACGCCTCTGTGGTTTTATGCAAGGCTTGATTAGTCAGTATGCAGTACCCATCTTGGAGCGGCAAGCAGTTTGGGTGACAGGAAATTCTTCTCCTATTGCCTACATGGACACACAGGATATTGCTAAGTTTGCTATCCGTGCTCTTGCAGTGCCAGAGACAGAAAACCAAACCTTTCCAGTGGTTGGTCCTCGTGCCTGGAGCGCAGAAGAAATCATTAGCCTGTGTGAGCGATTGTCTGGACAAGAAGCTAGAGTGACACGAATGCCACTCAACTTATTACGTACAGTCCGTCGTGTGTCCCGATTTTTTCAGTGGGGTTGGAATTTAGCTGACCGACTGGCTTTTACAGAAGTCCTGGTAACTGGTAGACCACTGAATGCCGAGATGGAGCGGGTTTATCAAGTCTTTGGATTAGACCCTCAAGCAACTACCACTTTAGAAAGCTACCTTCAAGAGTACTTCAGTCGAATTCTTAAAAAGCTGAAAGAGTTGGATTACGAAAAAAATAAAACCAAAAAGCAGACAGCAAAAAGGAGCCCGATGAAAAAGTAGAAAGTTTAGGAATCTCGTAAAAACTCAAGAATTGCTGCATTAACTGCTGCTGGGCAACCAGCTGAGGCGTCGTGACCGCAGTTGTGGAGAATTTGTAATCTGGAGTTGGGAATACAATCGCGTAACTTCTCTCCATCTGTAGCGGGGAACCAGCGGTCTTGATCACCCCATAGAATGAGTGTCGGACAGCTAATAGTCGCTAATTTGCCTTGAATTTTGCTAATGAGATTGAGTTGATTTTGCTGTAATAACTCAATTTCTCGTGCCGCTAGTTGGAGTTCTTCAGTTAATTTGGCAACGGAACCGGGTAAGTAAACATATGGGTAAGTAATCCAGTAAACCTCTTCTGGCGTCACCCCTGACCAATCGACCAACACCTCACGTCGTTCTACCCGCACGATTGCTCGCACCAGGGGGGAAAACAGGAAGGCTAGACGCAGACGATCAATCAATTGAATCAGTTCTAGCGGCAGATAGGACAGCGATCGCATCCCCTGATTCGGTAATCGTATGGGGAAAATGGGCACATTAATGAGTACCAATCGAGTGAACAACTCTGGCTGCGCTTGGATAACAGCTAAGCTTGCCAGTGCCCCCAATGATTCGGCAACAACAATAGCGGGTTCATCACAAACCGTCCGAATAATTCGCTCTAATTCGACAACTTGATGACCAGGTTGTTCGACATACTCCGGTTTAGCTGAAAAGCCATGACCTTTGGCATCGAAACAAATCACTCGAAAATATTGCGATAGTGGGTTGATGCAGTGACGCCAACTATAAGACCAACTACCAATGCCATGCACCAAAAGCAGCGGTTTGCCCTGACCTTTCTCTCCATAGGCAATTGATACAGGCTGACCACTAGCATCAGGAATTGTCAGGGTTTGTCGCCCTTGCGGGAATGTTGCTTGCCACCAATCCTGCATAATTTATGTCAGTTGCTGTTTGTTTTTGAGCTTAGTGACTGTGTTGGTTCCAAATTAGGCTGAGCTGCGGCACGCATTTCCTCTCCCACAGTAACATTCAGCTCGTTTCCCACAAGCAAGACTAAAGCGCTGAGATAGAGCCACAGCATGAGTACCATCACAGCCCCAATTGCGCCGTAAGTCCGGTTGAAGTTAGCAATATCGGACACATAAAGCCGGAACAGAGCTGAAACAACTGCCCACAAGACTGCAGCTAAAACTGCTCCGGGCATTATGGGTGTACCACGGATCCAGCGGCTTGGTCCATAACGATAGATAAAGGTAAAAGCGGCAGAAACAATGCCCAAGGCTAAAGGCCAACTTAACAGTCGCCAGATGACTAATAAGACAGAAAGCGTATTGACTTTGCTTACCACCAATTGCAAAAGCCAGTCACTAATAAACACCAAGAAAGAAGCCAGCAGTAGCAGCACAATTGTGCCGATGGTAAGGCATATGGAGATTAATTTGGCTTTCCAAAACGGACGAACTTGCTCCTGTGGAATTTGAGCGATTTGATCGAAGGCAAACATCGCAGAACTGAGTGCTGCCGAAGCCACCCAAATCGCTACCAAAAAACTAATGGAAAATAGACTACTGCTTTGGGTTTGGGTGATTTCTTGCACGACAGCGTGAATCACAGCCAATGCTTGATCGGGTGCGACTTGACTAATTTGAGCCGTTAAGCCGTTAAAAGTGTTTCCCAAGAAGTCTTTAAACAGACCAATAGCCGCCAGGAGGGCGAGAATAGCTGGAAATAGCGAAAACATCGCGTTGTAGGCAATTTCACCTGAGAGTCCCGGCAGTCGCCGTTGAGCTATGCGAACCACAACTTTCTTCAGCGTTGGCCATCTGAAGAGGTAGCGAAAGAATCGAAAAAAGCGAGTCGATAGCATTGTTAAAATCCCATGGTTTTCGCCACTGCTGCTATCTCTGGCTCTACCCCCTGCTTAAATGAGTGTTGACCATGTTGAATGGCTGTGTCCGGATCTTTGAGACCATTACCAGTTAGTACACAAACTACCGTGGCACCTGTCGGAATCTGATCTTTCACCTTTAACATCCCTGCTACAGAAGCCGCGCTGGCAGGTTCACAGAAGATGCCTTCTTCTGAGGCTAGAAGCTTATAGGCTGCTAGGATCTCAGCATCAGTGACTGCGTTGAATTCTCCCTGACTCGCTGATTGCACAGCGATCGCTCGTTGCCAATTAGCAGGGTTGCCAATCCGAATCGCTGTTGCCAATGTTTCTGGATGTGCCACTGGTTGACCTGTAATCAAAGGAGCTGCTCCAGCCGCTTGAAAACCCATCAGGCGCGGCAGGCGCTCACAAAGCCCTCCACTGTGGTACTGACAAAATCCCATCCAATAAGCCGTAATATTTCCGGCATTGCCTACTGGAATGCAGAGCCAGTCAGGGGCATCGCCTAGCACATCAACGATTTCAAAAGCTGCTGTTTTCTGACCTTCTAATCGGTAAGGATTGACTGAATTCACCAAAGTGACTGGATAACTCTCTGCCATTTCGCGCACAATTGTCAGTGCCTGGTCAAAATTTCCCTTAATTGCCAATACCTCTGCTCCATACATCAATGCTTGCGCCAACTTGCCTAGGGCTACGTAGCCATCGGGGATCAGCACAAATGCTCGCATCCCAGCTCGTCGCGCATACGCTGCCGCCGCCGCTGAAGTATTACCCGTACTGGCACAAATCACCGCTTGCGCCCCAGCTTCCTTAGCTTTGGAAATTGCCATTGTCATCCCTCGGTCTTTAAAACTACCCGTGGGATTGAGACCATCGTATTTCACCAAGACACGCACTTGCCTACCTATATGTTGGGCAATTGTCGGAATCGGAATTAGGGGTGTGTTACCCTCTAGCAAAGTCACAACTGGTGTTGTTTCCGTTACTGGCAGGTACGGTCTGTAGGCTTCGATGAGTCCAGACCAGGTTTGGCGGTTAGATTTGGCAGCAGCGATCAATGTCACAGAAGGTTAACAAGTGAATGTATAAAAGCAGGTAATTTCCTAGATTCTACCTCGTCTATGGATTTGCAATCTCGATCGGTTTCCGTACCGTCACCGTAAATTCACTCTGGTGATTTAGTGGCAGTAGTGAGCAAAACCCAGAACATCAGTGAAAGTTCGCTCACACAAAGTTCGGTGAAATTTCGCTTGAACCCCAATTAGAGTAGGAGCTAACTTAATATTGTCAAGGGCATTCAGGGCTCTTTTGTAAAAATTAACCTAGTAGCGACAGCAATCTCAAGCTGTAGTTGAAAAGCGAGTGGAGAATTATAACTCTGCTTTCTAGTCAACTTGCATGGTAGAATACCGAATCGTGCGACCAGGCAAAAAATAACTAAACTTATTGCTGATGTCAGTTGATTCATCTATCCTTTTCCAGCGCGAGCGAACAATAGGCAAAACCCTGACGGTAAAAGATTTTTCGCCAACATCGACCTTTCAGAACAGACATATGCATCAGTCAACTCAAACCCTGTACCAAGTCGCTCAACAAGTCAAGTTTCTGCACCTGCAGGCAGAAGTCGAATCACTGCTACAACAGTTACAGATCATGAAGCAGCAACGGTTAGCCGCAACTGGCTATGAAGACAGCAATTAGCTAGCCGTTCCTATGAAATCAGGTATGTGCCTGAGAAAAGCTCTCTACAGCTAGCAAGTTTGCACTACTCGAAGCGTTGGTGTTGAGCTGACCAGCGCTGGAGACTATAGGTCTTATGAGCCTCAACCAATAAAGCCGGAGAACCACCATCCTTCAAGTCGGCGATCGCTGTAACTGATTGATGAGCTGCCGTGCCAAATTCGCTGTAGAGTAAGGCACCAGTGTCAGAAAAGATGATGGTATGAGAGCGTGACGCATTGCTAGGAGGTGCTGCCAACTCAAGGCTTCGCCGGAGATAGCTCCGGCGACTTCCTTGAGCAAGCTCAACTGATTCTGGGTTGTTTAAAGCAGCTATGGCTTCCGGTGATACTGTCAGCACGATCGCAGACTTGCCGTTGCCTGTCAAGTTGAGCAGTTGCACTGGCCAATCTTCTAACTGTTCTTGCAGCTGCTCAAAACTGGGCATAGCTTTGAGGTGCAATTGACCAGATTTTTGCAGTTCCCGCCACAGAACTGGCAGGAGTGCTGCTACTGTCTGAGGATGCTGTTGACTCAGCTCTGTCAGGGTTATGGGCTCAGGCTGCACCCATTGTAGTGTGGCTTCAGTTAATGCTAGAGGCTGAGGTTGCGAACCGGGGTTCGCTGGTGCCAGCATTTCATAAGAGGTGGCTAATAATCTCAGTTCGCCTGAGTGCAGTTGCACAGCTTTAACTGTAGCGATTGTCGTTTCCTGTTGTCCATCTGGCTGCCAAATAACTATTTGAATTTGGGCGTCAGTGTCCAAACCCAATTGCTGCCATAAGGCAGGCGCAATATTCTGCATGTTGGTTGATGTTGTTTTTGGTAGCTGGAGGTTGGTAAAAGGAGCCCGTTGCCAGAGTTTGCCATCATAGAATGCATCTACCTTTACCTGATACCAAGATTGCTGAGCTTCTAAGTCGAGTGTTGCTCCTGGGTTCGCTAGCAGCCATTGGGCTGGGTTGACTTGAGCTAGTGGTTCTACAGTACCCAATAGACGACTGGGATGACTCTTAATGTTATTGGGCGTTGAGGACTGCCCATCTAAACGCTTAATTAACGGTTGGATGTAGGCAATAGTGGCTGATGTTGTTTGGGGTTGTTGTTGCAGCCAAGCAAGTGCCGCTTTTTGCCCCTGTTGAGCCGCCACAATTAATGCTCCCCAAGCTTCCACCTCTGGTCGCTGTGGGTTAACCCGCAACGCCACTTCTACCCGGTGCCACAGGCGACCCGAATCTGTCTTGAGCAGCGTGGCGATTTCTTGCGTATTCTCTGGCGATGCCTGAAACACCTGTAAACCTTGACCCCAGCGACCATCAATTAGCTTCGCTAAGACTTGCTGACTTGGACTCGCCCAAGTTTGATTGGCTTGAGCTTGGGTTTGCTCGGCGTATAACCGAATGAAATCCATTTGAGTTTGAGCTGCTGCTGACCAATTGTGACGCTGTTGTTGTTTGATGTATTGCAACCATTTCCAAGCAGGCGACCACAAGCCACTTTGAGCAATTAAAATGGCATTTTGATAAGCAGGATCGTGTAAAGCTGGTTCAGCCAAAGAAATGGGCTCTAGCTGGATTGGGTTGAGGAAAAATTCGGCTGGTTTAACTTGATAAACTTGGATCTGCGGTTCTAGCTCAGTTGTCTGATCGAGTACTAATTCTGGTAAGTCGCTAGCAGTCACCTGCTGCCATTGAGGAACTTGACCAGTGGGACTCGTCCACGGCAATATCAAGCTCAGATGAGAATGGCTGAGGTTGTAGTGCAGTACGTAACCGTAGGCGATCGCTTTACCCCGTTGAACGCTTTGACCCTTTAAATAAAGCCAAACGCCCTTTCCGGGAGTGATGCCTTCAAACTGATGCAGTTCTGTTAAGGGCAGCAGATTGTCTGAACCTTGGTAGCCAGAATCGGCATTTAGTAAAGGCGCGATCGCAAAAGACTCTTCTATGCCTTGAATTGGCAGCTGGTTCACCAGTTGATAATTTGGCTCACCGTTCTGGGCTTGAGAGCCATGACTCTTAAAGATCTGTTGGTACACCCGAAGTTCAACAATCTGCTGGCAATTATTCTCACATTCGCTGCTTGAGGATAGCACTGGCAGCACTAAAGATTCGATCTGCGATGTCTGAGGATCTATTTCCAAGGGTATCGGATCTCCTGAGCTATTCCCCATCTCGTTAAGCTGATCGCGGATTTGTGCCAGAGTTTGGGGCTGCTCTTGGTTAACTAGTGGGATCTGCGCCCAATCTGGTAAAGAGTGATTTAGCCAGGCAATCGCGTCAGGATTAAAAATCAATTGGATGCTGAGCCAGAACCCGCCCGTAACTAAACCAGCGCTGCATAGCAAGAGTGCGATCGTGAGTAAAGAAGCTTTCCAACTCTGCAGCTTGGGCTTTTGCGGCAGTCGTTCACTCCTGGCAACCTCTCCATGTTCAGGGATTGAAGTAGAGGTGCTTGAATCGAGTTCCTTGCCATCAGTATTGTCCCGATCTGCATCTGGCTGTTCGTCTGCCAGGAAACTGCTTGGTGTTGAGTTTGCCATCTGGACTAGTCTTAACACATTGCTGCTATATAGGCGTCGGTTGCGACTGTGGCAAAGCCAGCTTGGATCGTGGACCAGCGCAGTTCCAAGTATATTCTGTTTCTAGTAAAACGTTGCAAATACTGATCTCTAACAAATATAGTGCTGGCTTCCTGGTCTAGTATCTTGAGGAGCTTCTCTACACCAAATCGACCGCTTTATACATTCATCAAGTCGCTGATGTAGGGCTGAGTTTCTCCAAAGAAAGCCGCTGTCTGTGCCTATGAGTTGTGGTTAAAATCAGTTGGCGGCAGGAAGCAGCTAGCAAGGTGCGTGGGCTAGAGTACTCATAGCTACGAACCAAGCATTGCTTTGTATTAGATAACAGAGGGTACGCCTGAATATCAAGTTTTAAGTTTCATTCCAAATAAAATTCTTGTTAAGTTGAATCGTTTGATAAAAATATCGTAAACAAGAAGGATACAGATAGTTGAGCTAAAGGTAATTAAGAGAAACTTGGTCATTATTTCTGCCTGAACTTGCACGATATAGAAACCGATAACTACTACAAAAAACATATGCACAATATAAATTGGGTAAGAAGCTTGATTAAAATATGTAAGCAAGAAGTTTTTCACATTTAAGTATTTCTTGGCTAAGTTCAAAATAACAATAACCCAACACCAAGTATTGAAGCTCAGTAATAACTGCTCTAAGACATCTCCAAAGGAAAATCCCCAAATTAAAGGAAATACATCAGTTCTTGAATAAAGATTAAAAAACGTTATAATTAGCCCCAGACTTAAAGCAAATCGGTAAATTTTCTCTGTGCTTTGTTCAAATTGCCTAGCCATCAAAAAGAAGTATCCAAGTATAAAAAATAATATATAGTAAAAAGGGTTATAGTATACTAGGAATCCGGGCATTGTCATCCTAGCTAAAGTCAAAGGGATGACACACAAGAAATTTGCTTTGGGTTTTTGAAGTAAGTAATTAGCTAACTTGTCAATAAGCTGCTTACCATTTTTTGTCTTTAAGTAGTGGAAGAAAGGCAGAGTAATCAAGGAAAAGCAGAATAGGTATAAAATAAACCACAGGTGTGATGGTGAGAACGTACCCGTAGTGCCTGCTATGTTTCCATAACTAATGTTAAAGAAAGACAGATAGTATTGGTAATAGTTTATATGAACATTCTTATTGTGACTAAGAAATCCCAAGTAACCAACAGGTGGAATTAGGACAAGGACACCAAAAATGAGTGGTATAAAAAGTCGCTTAAACCGCTCCAAACAATATTGCTTCTTGTTTCTCAACTCCAAAGAATACTTCGCTGCCCCTCCGGCAATAAAAAAGAAAAGGGGCATAAACCACAAGTCTATAAAACTATCAAAGAGATTAAGTTCAGGACTGGTAATCGAATTCTGAACATAGTAACAACCGAAGCGAGGACAGTCAAAAATCCGCGCTGCGTGATAGGGAATCAGCAATAAGGTTGCTAGAATTTTAACCAGTCTAAATCGTAGCGTCTTACTAAATTGTTTTTAACAGTAAACACTATTTTCCCTCCTGGTGTGATCCAAACTGTCTGATCACTGATATCTTGCACCTATCAGGATAAACCACTAATACACGAATAAATGATACGAGAAAGTCACAGCAGAAGCGGAGACTACCCTACGTGACAGAAAGTGATTTAGAGTACTATACTTAGGCCTGATATTAAGTAAGCAGCGCTTTTGAGGTTGCTGGATAAGTAATCTCTGAACCACTATCCCTGTCGATAACTGCAGTAACCTAACGACCCAGTTGAGCAGCGGCGTGAGCTTCCTTGAACTCAGCACCAGAATATGAGCGTCCGCTTCAACGATTAATTTCACCGCAATTCATGCTTTTCGTACACCCGCTAAGATCAGCGCAATTGCCTCTTGAGAGTGTTGTTCTAACATAGCTTTACTTAGAAGCCGCTTACCTTGAGGAGAATGCTGAATATTTCCCATGCCAATAAAGTAGAACAAGCAAGTTCCCATAATATTAATGGCTGATTGAAAGGGATCGAGTTGGCGAAACGCACCTGTAGCGGTCCCTCGTTCTAAAATTTCGACTAATGCTTTATCAATACTAAGAGAACTACTGCGTTTGTAATATTGCCCTTGGTTTTGCACTGCTTCGTGAAACATAATCATTGGTAACTTGGGATTGTGAGATACACAATCGAGCAAGGCTTTTAGAAATTTCTCCAAGGCCACTTCAGGAGAAAGATGAGCCAAATCTAATTGAAGACTAGTTTGCAAAAGATCTGAGTGAGAGCGCTCCAACACCGCCTGATACAAGCCTTCCTTGTCCTTGAAGTAGTAATAAATCATCGACTTTGCCACACCCGTCTTAGCGGCAATTGCTTCTGTTCTAGCAGCGGTTAGACCATGCTTAGCAAACTCCTCTTGGGCTGCTGCCAAAATCAAGGTTTGAGTCGCCTCAGCATCTCGAACCTGCTTGATCTTCAACGACTTCTCAGCTTTTGCTTGACGTACCACGGTTTTTCTAGTTGGTCAACAGACTCGTCAGTCAGTATAGCTTGCTTAACCTAAGTTGTTATCTATCATTAGCATTCTTCAAGATTATCACTACGGCTTATCGACCAACAAGTCAGTTGGCAATCAAGCCGAATATCTGTTATTATGGCGTAATGTAGCCAGTGAAAATTTTGTTTTAGGGCAAACCTTTGAGCGATTTGAGCTTGATGGAGAGGCGGTTTGGGCTCACTTCACTTCCGGCTTAACTGTCAAGGGGGATGCTTTAATTGGGGCTGATGGTCTGCGCTCACGGGTAAGAGCTGCCCTCAAGGGTGAGCAATCACCCATCTATCGCAACTTTAAGACTTGGCGTGGTCTAACAGATTACGTTCCCAGCCAATATCGTCCTGGTTACATTCAGGAGTTTTTAGGGCGTGGCAAAGGCTTCGGCTTCATGATGCTGGGCAAGGGGCAAATGTATTGGTACGCAGCAGCGACTGCACCAGAAGCACAGCCAGATGCCCCGATTGGTCGCAAAAAAGAGCTTGAAACTATGTTTCAAGATTGGTTTACGTCGGTTCCTGAGTTGATTACAGCGACGGATGAAACCAATATTCTGACGACAGATTTATATGATCGTGTCCCAACACAACCTTG
>JAFAVL010000128.1 GCA_019242465.1 Chroococcidiopsidaceae cyanobacterium CP_BM_RX_35
CCACCTCTTCAAACGTAGCATTCAAGGAGAAGTTATGACCCAGCTTTTCGCTGTAAGTTTGGTCTCCTTCAAAGTCGTGAATCGCCGTCCGCACCGTTTCCTCAGCTTGCTTGTTGGGGCAAACAGCGTGGACTGTATGCCCTACCATTTGCAAAGCTTGGAAAGGTACCATCGCTTCGTAATCTTCGACAAAATCACCTACGAGCATCAAGATTTTCTTAGCTGCCATCTTCAGTGAATCCTTGCTGTTCAAATGCACTATCCTTCACATTGTCCTCGACAAGAGCGACTAACCTCCGCCAACCTTATCAAGTGAGGGTACTGCCACATTAGCTTCCAGTTGCATCAGTCCTGTTAGCAGGGAAGCGGGGCGATCGCGATAAGGCCAAGCAAAGGCATGGCGAAAGGCTGCATCTTGACAAGCTTGTAGTTGTGGGAAATCAATGATGTCTTGGGTCAACAAATTTTCATACTCAAACGGCAGACGGACGTTGTGGAGTCCAGCATTATCTGTACAGATGGCAATGTCTACACCCGCATCGAAACAACGGTCAAACACCAGCTTCAGTTGACTCATCTCCTCTAGAGTGCCAGTTTTCAAGTATGTGGTGGGGCAGACTTCTAGACACTGCTGCCGATGAGCTATCTCGCTAAGCAACTCAGGGTACAGCAGGGGAATCTGGATACCGTGACCAATGCGCATGAGATAGGGCAACAGTTCTGGGTAACAGCCTGCTGGGGTTTCATAGAGATGCCCAGTCGTGTTAACTCCTTGCGATTGAGCATAGGCATAGAGCCCAACAAATTCCTCCAACCGCTCTTTGTAATGAGTGTCTCCACCTGCCAAATCTACAGCACAAACGTACTTGCTACTCTGGGCTGCCAAGTCCACAATTGCCTTATTCACCTCATACGGTAGCCGCGAGTGCATACAGAGAATTTGGCTAGTCACAATGGGATATTCTCTAACTTGATTGGCTTTGCCCACAACTTCTACAATTTCAGCCATCTGGTCAATCCGCTCGAGAGAGCTTAAATGGTCAGGCGTCCGTAGGTAGGGCGTGTAGCGTAACTCTAGATAGGCTAGGTTTTCAAAGATATAAGCGCCGCGAATCAGTCGAGAGATAAAGTATGGCAATGTGTCTACGGTTTGGACACTTTCTACCAGCGTATGAAGTTCTAGATACTCATTAAGCGTGTTGCGGGGGCGCGTGTAGAACTCCTCAAATTTTGAGTAGTCAGAAAACTGATTGACTAGCTCAGATGAATGGCGTTGGAAGTAGCGCCACAGAATCCGCGGCACAACCGAACCCCCTAGATGGCGGTGCAGTTCAGCATACAAGGTCACAGGCACAACTCCTAATAAAATTTAATATTTCTCTATATTAACCGTCATCGAAGAGGCAGGGGGCAGGGGGACCTTGAGCCCCCCCTGCTCCTCGCTTGACATTGCACTCGCTAGATGCTATTAATTGTAATTTGTGAGAACTTTAGCGCTTGTAAAGACCCTTGGCTAACGTTATTGTAATCGGTGCCCAGTGGGGCGATGAAGGAAAAGGTAAAATCACAGATTTGCTTAGTGCCTCGGCTGATGTTGTAGTACGTTACCAAGGGGGAGTGAATGCTGGGCATACCATTGTTGTTCAAGATCAGATATTTAAGTTGCATCTGATTCCCTCTGGGATCTTGTATTCGGATACAGAATGTATTATTGGTTGCGGAACCGTCATTGACCCACAGGTCTTAATTGGAGAGCTTGATCGACTAAAACAGCTCAAGATCTCCACGCGCAATCTTCTAATTTCAGAAAATGCTCACGTCACGATGCCCTACCATCGCTTGATTGACCAGGCATCAGAAGAACGGCGCGGCAGCCATAAGATTGGCACGACCAAGCGCGGGATTGGACCGACATACGCTGATAAATCTGAACGCACGGGGATTAGGGTCCTAGACTTGATGGATTCCCAAGGGCTGCGCCAGCAGTTGCTGTGGACGATTGCCTACAAAAATGTCATCCTAGAAAAGCTTTATAATTTACCGCCTCTCGATCCAGAACAGGTCATCGACCAGTATCTGGTATATGCTGAGCGCCTGCGACCTCACGTTGTCGATACTTCCCTCAAGATTTACGACGCGATTCAGAAGCGGCGCAACATTCTATTTGAAGGGGCACAAGGAACGCTCCTTGACCTAGATCACGGGACTTATCCTTACGTCACCTCCTCCAATCCAGTGGCTGGCGGAGCTTGTGTCGGTGCAGGCGTGGGACCAACGATGATTGACCGCGTGATTGGGGTGGCAAAAGCTTACACGACTCGCGTCGGAGAGGGACCGTTTCCTACAGAATTGTATGGGGAAATAGGAGAAAAGCTATGCGATCGCGGGGCGGAATTTGGTACTACCACCGGACGTCAGCGTCGCTGTGGTTGGTTTGACGCCGTTATCGGTCGCTACGCCGTTCGGATCAATGGCATGGACTGTCTTGCCATTACCAAACTGGATGTCCTCGACGAGCTAGCAGAAATTAACGTTTGTGTTGCCTATGAAATCGACGGTCAACGCTGCGAAGACTTTCCTAGCAACGCCCGTCGCTTTGCCCGCTGTCGCCCCATCTACAAATCCATGCCAGGATGGCAACAGTCAACAGTTCACTGCCGCTCTCTAGAAGATTTGCCACAAGAAGCCTTGAATTATCTCAAGTTCCTGGCAGAACTGATGAAAGTCCCAATCGCTATTGTTTCACTCGGAGCCAGCCGCGACCAGACGATTATCGTAGAAGATCCAATCCACGGTCCTAAGCGAGCGCTGTTGCACGCCAATGGCAAGCCAGCGTCTCTGGAGGTCTAAATTGGAGTCCAATGCTTAAAACTATAAACTCAAGTTACCTGTATGGAATTAACAATCGAATGTCAACAGCGACCAGCCGGAAGTAAGCCGAGAGCCCTCCGTCGCGCAGGGCTAATTCCGGCAAACTTGTACGGTCATAAAGGAACAGAATCAATTGCTCTGACGCTCAATGCCAAGACAGCGGAACGTCTGCTCAAAGTCGCCTCTGTTAACAACACACTGATTCCGCTAAAAATCACTGACATGCGCTGGAGTGGCAATGCTCTCCTGCGAGAGGTGCAGAGGCATCCAGCTAAAGGCTTCATCTACCATCTCAGCTTTTTTTCCGTAGCGGCGCAAGAAACTGTAGATGTAGACGTGCCGTTGCAGGTTGTGGGTGATGCTCCTGGAGTTAAAGAAGGGGGTGCCTTGGATGTGGTCATGACTGAACTTCAAGTGCGATGTGCCCCTAACAGCATCCCAGAGGCGATTGATGTTGATATTTCTCGACTGCAACAAGGGGATGTGCTGTATCTGCGCGACCTGGTTTTACCTGAGGGCATTATGGCTTTAAACGAGCCAGAGCAAGTGGTTGTTTCTATCCTGGCACCTCAGATCACTCCTCAAATAATTGAAGCAGAAGACGCTGCAGACGCTGAGGCAGCTGCTCCCGAAGCCGCTACTGTTGAAGAAGAATCTGCCTGATTTAGCAACATATTAGGGTGGCTGGCATTGCCAAGTTAATGCAGTTTTTACTACTAACCGTCACCTGCGTTAAATTGACAATGCCCTCCTCTCGTCTACTTAAAAGTTCTGAACTTCCTGTAGAGGCGAATTGCCTTGTCAAAATAGGCAGGTTTACGGAAAAATCTGAGTGATCGGGAGGCTAAATCCTGGTAGCAGGGGAGAGGTGAGGATGTCGCCTTCGAGAAGGGTAGCAACGAGTTGGAGTTGAGCATCTGAGCGACGATAAATTTCCAGGCTTTTCAGTTGCCAGTTGACAATCCAATATTCCTGAACTCCCTGTAGGGAGTAGAGTTTGAGTTTAACTTCTTTATCCCGCTGCTCGTTGAGTTTACCAGGGGAAAGGACTTCAACCATCAACTCAGGGGCAACAATTAGGTGCCCTGCCTCATCAATGCCATTAGCAAGGCGTTCCCGACTGATCCAGACGACATCGGGAATTACCGCATCGGTAGAAGAGAAGATGACTCCTGGTGCTTGGAACGGTTTGCCGAGTTGGGTTTGTCTAGACCAAATTTCCAATTCTACATGAATGTTACCGCCTGCTCCTTGATGGCTAATGTGGGGAGCACGGGTCACAAACAGTTCTCCATCAATGATTTCATAGCGTTTCCAACCGCCATCATCAGGCATGGCATCGAGATCTCGGATTGTCCAGTGGAGAGAGTTGGAGATCATAAGGGTTACATCAAAGATCGCCACTAACACTAACATTTTATACTCTATCCTCTGCCAGGAGGCAGGTTCGCTTCCGTGTTAGTCAAAATGCTCGATTTTCGCTATCGAATTAAAGTGGTTGATACCAAGATTTCCTAATCCAAGATCGGAATAACTTGCAACTGATTCCGTTAGCCTAAATTAACAGTCAACGAGGCACCTGGTTGCAGAGCTGCTGATTGTCCTTGGCAGACGACCTTCACAGATTCTGTATTCGCGGGTGCGCGAGTCGTTCAAACAGCACGTTGATCTCCAGTATTAGTAACCGCTTGACGACAGTGTCTGGCAAGGAAAAGCACGAAGTCGGAATACTAGATGCACTACTGGTAATCGTTGCCGCTAGCTAGAGGATTGAATTTAAGGAAGCAGAAACCCTACTGTAAAGCTAGGGTTTCTGCTCCTCATTCCGCGCATGGCTTTGCACTTTTAATCAGTGAGCGTGATTCCTGTAGGCATTGTGGCTTTCTCCAAATCGGCCCCCTGTAGGTTTGCCCCTTCTATCTTCGCACCGATGAGATTTGCCTTCTCTAAGTCGGCATCAAATAGGTTCGCTCCCTGTAGATTAGCTCCTGCTATGTTCGCTTTGCCCAGATCTGCTCCCTGCAAGTTTGCTGCTTGCAGATTAGTTTCCTGTAAGTTTGCCTTCTCTAAGTCGGCATCTTGCAAATTTGCTCCCGCCAAGTTTGCCGCTTGCAGGTTTACCGTCTTGAGATTTGCTCCACTCAGGTTACACCCGACACATTCTTTGGTGTCTAGTAAACGTCTAACGTTCACTGCTACAGACTCTATCGACGACGCGGTCGGAGATATGACTGGAGCAGTAGTAGATTGTACGGGTACTAATGGTGTTAGTGATTGATCTTGCTCCTCCTGGACTTGTAGTGAATCCTGGTTTTCGGGGTTGGAGATTGGTAACATAGGAGCGGGAATGCCTTTACCAGTTGTCCCATGACGAAATGGTTCGGCTCGATTTATCAACATCACTCCAGGAAAACCCTGAGCTTTGGCGGTAGGCTGGTCAAGCAGAGAAAATCCCATGACAAATGCGAGAAATACTGCGGTGACGAACCAGAAAGTTAATTTTTTTGAAGTTGGTTTATTCACAAGTTCCTCCTTAATCATGATTCAAAAGATCAACTAAAAGACAAACATGTCTAAGTTGATGCCGTTGTCCCAAGTCCAATTAATCCTCAATCGGTGCGTTGGGTACTTTCGCATCAATATCGGCTGGGGACAGATTGGGAATCGACCAGTTTCCCTCACCCGCTTTGAACACTTTGGCAGGAATGACGTTAAGTACAATCGCACCCCTCTCTGGATTGGTCTTAGCCACCAACTGAGTGCCATCTACCACCTTGATTGCCAATGGTTCAGTCAATTCTTGATCCTGGGGATTGGTCACTGTGAGACTAGCAACTTTAGTTCCAATTGGTAGGTAAACACCATCACAATCCCAATCATCGTCAGTCGTTCGTCCGTTGCCTAGGAAGTAAAGGGTATTCCCCAGAGCTGCTTGCTTAGGTTTGTGAGCGTAGACACCCAAAGTCTTCCCCGTCTCATTCCGACACTGTGCCCAGTCTTTTGCCGTCTCTAGGATGTACTTTTGCAGCTTCAACTCACCCAATTCTTGCTGAAGTTCCTCAGGCGTGAATTTGGATTGATTGGGTGTATTCTTTGTCTGCAACAGGCTATCGATAGCTTGAGTCACTTCAGTATAGTCAGCACTCTTAGTTAGGTTAAGTCTGTCAGCCCAGGAAGGTTGGACAACGACCAAATTCACCATAAGCACTAAGACAACCAGAACGATTTTGCAAAGGTTCACGAACTTTCTCCTTTTAGATAATGACAACATCCTGGGGAATTAGGCGCTCGAGTGGGGAACTGGTAAAGACTTGCAAGAGCAAGCTCAAGGGTTTGCCGGAGGCGGCTCCGGCAACTTCCTTGAGCTTGCTCAATTTTCTCCTTCAGATGACTCCCCATCCAGCTCATGCTGTTTGACCAAAACCGCTAAACACAAGCAGCTACCAGCCAAAGCTATCGGAGTCAGCGAGGTCCTGTCCAAGACAATAAATATGCCTAAGCCAATCAACACGAAAGGCACAAAACTATTGCCATAGCGATTGAGTAAATTAGCAATTGCTGGCTGACGGGTCAATTTATAGGTCACATAGCACCAAACCCCAACCATTGACAGGAAGACGGCAATCATCACCAGCAAACTTTCTAGAGTACTATTAGCAAACAACGGTACATAGATCCCCACATTGTCACTGCCATTGGCAACAGTAATTGCCGATACACTGTAGGTCTGGGGAGATAGTAAACTAGACCATGCTGAAGGATGAGGCGACTCCGGTGCCAACTGCGTTGGGAACTCGTGTTTGCTGTCTTGATTCAGCCACTGATTGAGCCCAATGGCGATTGGTACCAGACCCAAAAGACCAATGAAATGAGATGGCAAGACCAAACTTCCCAGAAAACCTGCCAAGCTGGCAAGCACCAGTGCACTGAAGCCTAGATACTGACCAACCACAATATGACGACGACGGAAGGTAGCATTTGCCTGTGAGAACAACAATGTCAGAATCACTAAATCGTCAAGATTAGTAGCAGTAAAGGCAGCGATTCCAGTGGGAATGGCAGTGACAAGTTCGCTCATTTCTATCTCTCTTTAATCTTCCATCTACTGTGGGGTGGCTGGTGTTAATTCTCTTTAGAACCTTTAACTGCCGAGGTAGCTGGTACTTCTCTAAGTACTTCATATCACTTTAAGTAGCTCATTTGAATATGTCAAATACTTTTTTTTATCAACAGGATAAATTCAAATAATTAACGTGCCAACACATTGAGCTTGCGCTCTTGAGATACCGGAGCTTTCACAGGCGTTGCCTTAAGTATTTGAATTTTCAGCCAGTATAGGCTGTAGAAAACTCGAAAGGCATGTTTAAATCAAAAACACGACTACTTTGTGCCAATAACTTCTTTTTATCCTTTTAATAAAAGATAGTATTTGCTTTTATTAGTGAGCTTACCTAAAGTTGAAATCAGCTCTTAGCAGTGGGAAGAATGCTGAGTCAAGTCTGCAAGTTTCAGTCGAGCAGAGAGGTTTACTTATACCAGTGAGAGGAAATATTGAATGACTAAAGAAATTCGTTCCAAACCTAATCAAAGTGTTCACGGATTGAAGCGAGCATGTCTTTCCTATGGAGAAGTCCTGGCTCAATCCGTAGCCGTACTCGCTCCCTCAACCGTACCCGCTGCAGTTTTAGGATTAATATTTGCTAGTGCCGGAAACGGCACTTGGCTAAGTTTTCTGCTCGGCATGATTGGGATACTTTTTGTCAGTATTAACATCAACCAATTTGCCCGTCGCTCGGCTTCTCCGGGTTCGCTGTACTCCTATATTGTTAAAGGTCTTGGTCCCACAGCAGGTGTGTTCTGCGCCTGGGGGTTGGTATTAGGATACTTATTGGGATGTCAACTTTGTGCGGGTTTGCCATCTTTGGTCAAACCTTGCTGGGTGCTCTTGGTCTCCATACTCATATCCTGACGTTATTTGTGGTTAGCACTGCAGCAGCCTGGTATGTAGCTTATCAAGATATCCAACTATCTGCCAAGATGATGCTCCAGATCGAGGGAGTCTCGATTCTCCTGGTGCTGCTATTGGGAATGATTGTCTGGGCGCACAAGGGCTTTGCGATTGATACAGCTCAACTCACCCTCACAGATGTGACTCCTGGGAATGTAGCGGTAGGGATAGTTCTAGTCGTGTTTGGCTTTTCTGGGTTTGAAAGCTCTACCTCTTTAGGGGATGAGGCAAAAGACCCATTACGCACTATTCCCAGATCTTTAATTCAAAGCACACTCATAGCTGGGGTGTTCTTTATCATTATGGCTGGCATTGTCGTGCTGGCTTTCCATAGTGCTGCTGTTGATCTCAGCAAGACTGAAGCCCCACTCGACTTTTTGGCGCACCAGGCAGGAGTGGGGTTCTTGGGCAAACTCATTAGTGTGGGTGCTTTATTAAGCTTTTTCTCTTGCACACTTGGTTGTATTAATTCAACGGCCAGGATCTTCTTCATGATGGCGCGTCATGGTCTGTTGAATGCTTCTTTGGGGGAAACTCATCAGCTCAATAAAACGCCCTACATTGCGATTGGGCTGTCGTCACTGCTGACGTTTCTGGTACCAGCAATGTTGAATCTGTTGAGTGTCAAAACGTTTGATAATCAAGGTTACTTGGGCACGATTTGCACTTACGGCTTTTTGCTGGTGTACATCCTGATTTCGATTGCTGCTCCAGTGTACCTGTATCGATTGAGAAAGCTGCGCTCGCAGGATGTATTGTTCTCGATCTTAGGGGTAGCTTTTATGTTGCTTCCGGTGG
>JAFAVL010000712.1 GCA_019242465.1 Chroococcidiopsidaceae cyanobacterium CP_BM_RX_35
TCAGCGCCAAGCAGGACAGTTTGCCTCGGAAGATGACGAGAAACAAGAGCAAAACCTTTTAACTTATGGGACAAACAATTACGAAGAAGCATATACCCTCATCCAGGAGATTGACGAGCAGCTGAAGTCCCATATAGCAGCATGGAATGGTGAACCCAATGGCTCAAAGCCCATACCGCTCTCCCTCAACTCCTACCAAACTAAGCTGCTGCGAGCAGGGATTGAGCATCGGCTAGCTAATTTTAATAGCGCAAAGAACGACGAGCCGCAAACTTCAACCGAGGACAAACAGCTACTTGAAAACCTCATTGAACAGCTTCCTGAATCCAGTCCTCAGGAAGATTCAGAATAAACGAACGTTAGATGTAGGCATGTTAGCTAATGGTGAGTTGTGCCATCAGGCATAATCGTCCCCTGAAGGTTAGCCTCGCTGAGGTTTGTTCCCGCCAGGTTAGCTTCAAACAGGTTAGCTTGACTCAGGTTCGCCCCCCTCAAGCGGGCTTGGTTAAGGCTGGCCCCTCTGAGGTTAGCTTTGCGAAGGTTCGCTCTTCTGAAATCTGCTCTGTAAAGGTTAACCTCGCTTAAATCAGCTCGAATAACATAAGCACCACTCAGATGAGCCTCACTCAGATTAGCTTTATGAAAGTTAGCTCTGTAAAGGTAAGCTCCGAGCAGTTCAGCGTCGTGGAGGTTAGCTTGACTAAGGTCGGCTCCACTGAGGTTAGCCGCAATTAGGTTAGCCTCGCTGAGGTTCGTTCTAATCAGTTTTGCCGCACTCAGGTCGGCTTCTCTCAGGTTCGCCCTTCTGAGGTCAGCCCCAATCAGGTTTGCGTTACTGAGATCGGCCTCTTTCAGGTTGGCTTCAATTAAGTCAGCTCCGAGCAAAGTAGCATTACTAAGATCGACCTCAGTGAGGTTAGCTGCGATTAGGTTAGCAAGGCTCAGATTAGCTGCGGTGAGTTCAGCTGCATGGAGGTTAGCTACATGGAGATTAGCTTTGCTCAAATTAGCCTCGCTGAGATTAGCAGCAATGAGTCGAGTTTGGCAGAGATTGACCTTACTCAGGTTCATGCCTTTGAGGTTTGCCCCTCTTAGATCTGCTTCGCTTAGGTCTGGATAAGCTAGTGGATTTTCCGTTCTCCACTCAATCCATCTAGCTGCACCCTCTTGTAAAAGGGCAAGATGTTCTATAGACATACCCGCAAATACTCAGTGCTTTTCATTGTGAAAATATACAGCTACTCCTGACGCCCACTAGCAGGAATTTCACGACCAGCCACGTTTTCAATCGCGGTCAGTGCTGCACTCGCACCTGCCAGAATATTTTGTTCTTCTCCGCCTAGGTAGAGGCGACCGAAACTGCCTACTGCCAGGATGTCTAGGATATTAATTAAAGCAGCTTTCTCTGCCTCATTCGCTGCTAGGGCAGCATAGGCAGCAGGCTGAACCTCTAGGACATAAAGCGATTGCCCTGCCAGGATCATCTGCCCTTTACGAGTACGATTGATCAGCTGTGTTTGGTGAGGATCGATATTGCGGATAATCTGGCTAGAAATCACGCGTGGTTTGAGACATTCCTGTTCGCGGACTCCTAGCGCCTCTAGAATCGCTTTACCAGCTGCTCGTGTCTCACCTTGTCTGCCAGAATGAACTTCTAGAAGACCGTAAAGTCGTTCAACAACTTGCACCCCAGGACGGACAGATGTCGCTTTCAGAGCGACATCTGTAATCCGGTTAATTTCGATGCCCGGAGAGATTTCAATCCAGAGCGACGTATCTCCTGGCAATGGCAAGAATCCTAGCGCCACTGTTCCC
This sequence comes from Chroococcidiopsidaceae cyanobacterium CP_BM_RX_35, assembly GCA_019242465.1. The sequence continues at coordinate 1,816 of JAFAVL010000712.1, forward strand.
ATGTAAGCTGCGTGCTGAGGCTGTAAGCTATCCAGAAATACGTAACTGCGCAGTTCTATTCCCAAGGTTTATTCTCCATTTGTTAGGGTGAAAGCTTTCAGCAGTCAGCTTTAAACTTACAGCCTATATGGGTTAGGGTACCAACCTTCCCAAGCATTTTTTTCGCCTCCCAGAGGCAAGGCTTTTCTCCCTTGCCGATCGTTCTTTAGTAAGACTCTTTGACGTTCACACGGGGAAACATTAGAGCCGGATTTGATTTGTTATGGGGTTAAGTTAGTTAGAAAACTTGTAGTCCCTAACTTTTTTGCTATAGTAGGAAAAGTTAGGGACTACAACAGCAACGATAAACTCCATATATAAGATTAGAGCTACTTATTACAGAGCTGGATTAGTCAGAAAATTTTGTAGTCCCTAACTTTTTGCTGTGGTAGAAAAAGTTAGGGACTACAACAATGCTCGTTAAGACAAAAACTGTCAAAGGCAACAAGTACTTTTATTTAGTGGAATCACGGCGGGTAAAGGGGAAGGCCCACCCCATCCACAAAGCAATTGCTTACTTAGGGAATCAAGAGCGGGCGATCCCTGCCTTGCAAGCAAGCAATTACCCTGATAAAGATCGGCTGCTAGCACAAGTTTTAGAGGCGGCACCAGGGACTGGCAAAAATCAGGGCAAGCGTGGTCGACCACGGAAGCCAGCATCAGGAGCAATTACCCCTTCAAAAGCAGATTAAAGCTGTTTCCCAAAAGCTACCCCTCCCAAGAGAATTGCCAACATTGGCAACCACCACAACTGGTAGTTGCTGTGAACTATAGGTCCGCTTAGGATGGTAGCCAGAATACAAATTGCACCAAGCCCACATCGCACTATTACAGTGGGATTGTTGCACCAGACGTAAGCCGCTACACCTAATACCACTGCTGCAAAGCCGAAACGGACAAACCAACTGATGAAAGATGGCAACTCGAAGAGCCAACTGGTCGAATCTATCGGTCGTTGAGCGTTGAACAGTACGGCATTAGAAAATAGTTCACTAGGCGACCAGACGAGAAACACTAATGTCGGCACCAGTCCTAAGACAACCCCAGTCGCATACCACCATCGCAGTTTAGGGGGGCTCTTTTGGGGCAAGCAGCAGGGGAGAAATAAGATGCCAGGCAAGAGCTTCGTAGAAATGGATAAGCCCACCCAAAGACCTGCCAAACCAGGTTTCCTCTCTAGATACAGAAGGGCAACTAGCAAGGGGAAGACAGCTGCTAGATCGGTGACACCTTTATGGAAAAGCTGGCGCGGCACCAACAACGGCATGAGGTAGAGTAAAGCTGCAAATAAACCACTCGTCTGTGTTCCCGCTCGGCGACTTAGCTGGAACACTAACACTGTCACAGCTAGATCTAAAAGCAGGTTGGTCACGAGTACGCCCCGCTCTCCTAACACTGCACTTAGAGGCAGATAGATGACAGCCATCATTGGTAGATACTTATATCCGTTGTAGTTAAGTGAACCTTGAGGGAGATCGGGTTCTGGATTAATCGGCAATTGATAAGGATTTTGACCTGAACGTATTGCCTCGCCTGCTGAGATAGTCGTAGTGGCAATGTCAAATAGATGCGGTTTGTGAAAGAATTCGATGAAATGAATCAAATGCAAGCCTAGTGCAATAGCACAGGCAGCTACTATGATTCGTGACAGCGCTACTGGAGTTGCAGCTAAGGCACGACGGGGGGGTAAGCGCAGCAAAATTGCAGTAGCTATGAGTACGAGCACTAGTATTATTGCTCTGGCTCTGCCTTGATTCCAGTTGAAGTGTTCAATCAGGTATACAACTACTCCATAGGCAATCGCGATCGCCAATGTGGATATAAACCACCTTTTATTAATTGATTGACTTATAAGTTTCATTCCCATCTATTTTGCTGTCGAAGGCTAAGCACGGAACTATTTGAAAGAAAAGACTTTCAAAAAGAGGCAGTTCTTAGCAGTTTTAGAGGCGGAAGCCTATGAATATTCGATTTAAGGCTCTGCCAATCAGCGCCAGAATTAAGTTGAGGTCTTACGAAAGCGTCCCTCGGTAGAATCAAGGAACGGGCGTCAGTAGTCAGTCTTCTTGCTCCCCGTGCCCCCTGCCCCCTGCCCCCCTGCTTCTTGTTCAAGGTCTAGAAACAGCTGGACAGTTACCGATATACCACCGCCAAGGCAAGTCAACTCCCTGGGTGATGCCAACCCGGGTAGTTTGAATCGAGGTAATAGCACCTTGGTTCAACTGCTGTTGAAATTGAACACTGCGGTGCTCTAGCCATAGGGATTGACCAAATTCAAGCGCGTCACCATTTAAGCTGCGGTCAATTTGCATCACACTGCACAGCTTACCAGGACCAGCAGCAATTCGCTCTGGCTTTGCTGCTAAGCGATTGTCTATCCCCAACGGCAATGACTTAAGCTGTAGTGCCCGAATGAGTACCGTGCTGGGAATTCCCTCTTGATCGGTTACGATATTGAAGCAATGGTAAAGACGGTAGATTCGATAGACGTAGCACCTCCCAGCTGGACCGAAAACGACCCAATTGCGCTCTGTACGTCGTCGGTAGGCATGAAATGCCGGATCGTCAGGGGCATAAGCTTCAGTCTCCACAATCAATCCATAGATATCTCCACTTGGTAGCCGCCGCACAAGTGTACAACCAAGCAACTCAGGTGCCACCTCAATGGATGGACGTGCTAGCCAGGAAAGCTCTACAATCTGATTAGATACAGTCAAATCTACACTGAAAAAATGGATGTCAAACTGATCCTATTGGTATTAACGGTCATATTTACTTTGTCTTGCCTGTTTTTCGGCACCAAAAATGGATTCTATGACTCGGACAATTATCACGGCAACGGCTCGGCTCACTGAATAAAGTTTCTACCCCTAGCCCGCTGCCAGCATCGGGTCTAAGTGGAGGGGAATATGAGTCACGATTTGCCAGCATTTTCTCGCCTCGATGCCGCCAAGGAAAGCGGATTGGAACTAGATTGCTTACCTTATGGCGTACACCACGAGGCAGAGGGGCTATGTCTGTTGGTGCGGATGGGACCACACCGAGTTCTACTTGATTGTGGTATATCAGACCTTTCACCACTACGGAAGGGGCTGAAAA
>JAFAVL010000271.1 GCA_019242465.1 Chroococcidiopsidaceae cyanobacterium CP_BM_RX_35
CGTTTAACTACTTTTTGACTAGCTACTGATACTTTCTCTACGATGACACGAAATTCATATTCCATAAATTCAGCTTTGACTCCCACTATCCCATGAGAGTTAGGATATCACAAGAATCCTAAATCATGCTGATTTAATACGCTTCCATTGCTGTTTGCCCAGTCTGCCAATTCAGCGTCTGAACTGTCAGTTCAAGCAGGTTCCCAAAACGAGATTTAGTGCGATTTACCATTGCTTCCAATGCTTTCTGGGGATTGTAGGGTAAGAACCAGAAAAAGCAGATAAATGCAAGAAAAAAGCCGATTGTAACATTGAGAATGATTCCGGTAATTTCGGAAGCTGGAGGGTTTTCGGCTACCGCAACTAAGATGAGAATCCATATGAGGGTAAAACTATATTCCGAACCAAACCGAGCCACATATTGAGCCAGAAAGCTCAGAGTGACTAGGAACAAGCCTTTTAGGAGCGGATAACTACCTATCTGACCAAGCAGGCAGATGCCCAGGATCGTAACGAAGGCGGCTCTCAGCATGGTGAGCTGTTGCCTGTGAGGATTGCGACCATTATTTGTGTGCGTAAAAATCATTGCCGCAACCACCATTATTGGTTGACCGACATGCGGCGCAAAGTAAATCGTTACTGCGGCTAACAGTCCCGCAAGACAAGCACTCCAGGCCCGATGCAAATGCACTCCTGAAGGATCGTGGAGATCAACCAAAGCATTCCTGATTTTTTCTATCTGCTCATGCATCTTTCACAAAAAGGTTTACTGGAGTACCTGAAACTCTTTTTCCACATGAAGAACTGTAAGAAGATGAAGATACGGTATTGATTATCAAGTTCCGCCAACAACTAAATAATCTATGCGAGTTGTACATGGAACTGAATATAGTTTAGGTCAACTTGGCTGATGCAATTACTCTCATGCCGCCGACAAAGGCTGTTGGTGTCTATATTCATGTCGGGCAAGAATGGTCGTTTTTGTCTCAAGAGGGCGATTTGATGTAGCACTTCGAGCTTGCGCTCTTCGCAGTCGCCGGATCTCTCACATGCGCGAACAGTTGAGTTGTAGTCACTGACAACAATTGCGGTTAGTGTTAACGATTTTCTGAAGCGTTAGTGACAAACTCCCGAATAAGTTTGCCCAGCGTGAGTAAGCTTGATGGCTGAATAATTCTTCTCCAGTGAGAAGGTAACAGGTGTTCCAGTCTGGTCCGTACCACTGAATGTGTTATTACCTGTCAAAGTTGTTCTTGCAAGCGCTGCAGGTTCCTGTTCAGGTGCAGACACGGTTTCAACATCAAGCGCAGTCACTGAAACAGTTCGCTTTTTCTTATCGAGAATCACCAAATCTTCCTCTCCAGCCGTAACCTGCTTTTCTAGCATGGTGACTGAAACTGGTTGCTTCTTACTAAGTGTAGCGTTGTCAATAAGAGAGGTATAGAAGTAAACGTTGTTTCCAGCTTTTTTCCCTCTAGCAATACAGATAATGCCGTCACTTAGACTAGGGGTAGCAGCCAATGAAGGTGATAGCAGTTGACTAAGTACCATGACTGTTGTAAAGGCTTTACAAAGAAGCCGTTTGCAATGATATCTTTTTCATGAGGGAACAAAAACCAAGTCAGATTAACAATAAGAATATAAGGTGTGATTGATTTAATTCCTACAAAGCTTAATAACTTGAAACAAAGCCAAAATCTCTTGACATTCTCAACAATAACTGAGCCTTTAACAAAGTTTTAGCATGGTTTCCTTCTTTCACATATAACTAGCTGCTATTTCTTTAAAAGATGTACTCCCCTATATTTATTCGAATTTTAGCAAAAGCTAATTTGATTATTAATCTCCTAGAATAATATTACAGATTTGTATTTATGAATAATATTATAAATCCATTATTCAGTACCTAAAAGCTCTTGCTATTGCTTGATTTCCTATTGGAATCAAGCTTTAATAAATCTTTTTCAATAGAATTAACTAGGGAATAAAGTAGTAGGGATTTGGTAGCTTCAAGGCTCGCTCGCTGTAGCCGCCTTCGAGATCACTATATTGATCGCCAACGTTTAGAACGATGCGGAAACCAGCCTCTGTGATTTCTTTTCTCACTCCACTTTTGTAAGGCACAACGGAGGACTGGCTATAATTGACAGGCTTTAGATAGAGTGCTTTCCAACTATTATAACCAGCTTTACGGAGGTTCTCTTCTGTGATCCTGCGGTTTTCAGGAGTGTCTGTGCGACCTGTAATGAAGAAAATTTGATACCCTTTTTGTCGAGCTAGACGGTACAAGTCAAGAGTGGGTTGAATTGGCGGATCGGACACTGGAAGTCCAGCGTTCTTGACATCAGCCCCCAGCCCCATCGCTAGAAGCAGACTCTGAATCCGAACCCAGTTAGAAAGAGATGTCTCATCAATATCTAAGACAATTGCAAGGTTAGTGCCCGTTCTGGGCCGTTGCTCCAGATACTGCTTCCCCTGCTCGATCGCTGCGGCAATTTCCGAGATATATACGCCGGAATTGTAATAGCTGACAAGCTGTTGTTTAACATAGGGAAGATTGTAAACTCCATCTGCCGTGATAACTTGACTAGTTGCTTTAGTGCCTACTACAGCTGTTAGAGTCAAGCCGAACAAAAAGGGGAGCAAAATCTTGTTAGCTAAACGGGTAGATGATCGGTGCCTCATGAAGAATTTCCTGGTACGTTTTGCTACGGTAGCTTAGCACGCTAAGTGCCAACTCTAGCTACTTAAGTTAAGAAGAGGATCGAACCTCTGATAGCCTGACTGCCGATCTAAAGTATTGTCAACTCGACGGTGCTGGCGAACCTATAGAGGCTAGTGTGTGCTTTGTAGGCTATTCTCAACAAGATTGCTCAGCAAACGTCAAATTTCTATAACACTATAAGAGAAATTACTTGCGAGTCGAAAGGGGCTGAGCGACGCATTTGTCGTAGAGACGCTTCTGGTTATGCTCGATGTATGCGTCCTTGCCTTTTCCATACAGCATGTAGTCACCATTGGCATACCTGATTCTAGAACCTGATTCCACCTGTCGAAATAGATATGCTTTTCCAGTATCGAATAACACCACTGCTTTGCTAGCTTCAAAATCTACTCGAAAGGATTTGCCTTGAGCACATTTATACTTGAAAGAGCGGAGTGTGGAAGTACCAGAGGGCTGCTGGGGTGGAGGCATTCTATTCGGGATTGGTTGAGTGGAAGGAGACAGCGTAGGAGTCGGTTCGGAGGTCCCAGTCGGAGAAGGACTCATTTCTTATGCCAGGGCAGACAGGGGCAGCAGTACACTGAAGGAAAGACCCAGGACCAAGATGGACGGTTTAGAACGCATTGTCAACCTCACACTCGTTTGATAGGTTGCTATTGATCGTAAGGTCAAAGTGTTTCCCGATCAACGGGAGATACCACTCCCTTGTGCTTGACAACGAAGCTCTTGGTTGCCTTTCTTGGATTTTTAGTCAAAACTCCTCCAATCGTATGGCATCACTCAGCCAATCGCCAAAAAAAACTGACCAATTGCTGAGGAGTGTTAAGTGTTTTTTCAAACTACTCAAGCGCCAGGAAAGTAAACAAAAACAGATTTTCAAAAGTGAAACCAAGTGGAAAAATCCAACGGCATTTCTTCTCAAGAGTAATCACTTTCTCTGGTCATCTTTTAAAAAATGTAAAGTAATGATTATATACCGTAGAAAAAATCGAAAAATAAATGAATATATAGCTAAAAAAAATGAAGAAATCGACACATGTCAGATAGCCAACTTTTGGCAGATTAGTGCCAGTTGCAATATTAAAAGCAATTGCTGAGGGAAGGCTACTAATGCCAATTGAAAGCTAGACCTGTATCTTTCCATGTAGCGAATAAATAACCGCTCAGGCTATAGGTCTTTTTAGTTTGCTCGATATCAGCAAGGTTAGTGATGTACAAACCAACGGTAACTTAGACTAGCTTACCCTAATTAGGGAGAGGCTTCAGTAAACTGTCATTTGCTGTAGTTATCTGTCTAGTTAGGAGCTGTCAGGTATGCCTCTATTAATGGCAAAAGGCGGGGTCACAGTCGTATCCGTAATCGAGTCCCCAAAAAGGAAGACCTAGGTAGTCTTCAAAACCAGGGAGATCTCCATATCCGTAGTTGAGTCCCCAAGGAGGAAGACCTGGGTAGTTTTCAAAACCAGGAATTTCGCGAAGACTATGGTTGATATCTTTAGCCTCAAATCTAAGTTTACGTCGTTCTGCAACTTCAAGTCTAAGCTTCCGATTGCTTATAGATGGGGTAGAGGAAGAACCAGATGGATTTGGGTGGGAATTGTCTGCGGGACCGATCTGAACAGGACCCAATTCTTGAGCAGGATCGGGGTTATGCCGAGGTTGCTCACTAGAGCTAGCTCCCTTGGTCTTTGAAGCAGGAGAAATATCGCCTGCTATTACAGACGGTGAAGTGCTAATTAGAAAAACCAACAATGCTACACAATCAACCACTTTTTTCCCAAACATCATAGTTGACGAGCTTTTAAGCTGATTAAAGAGAAGCTAAATTATAAAGTTTGTATGTATATATCATAAGCTTTAAGTTGCTTCTGGCTACCGACTTCAACCAGGAAACTTGGCAGCGTACGCATTCTTTACTAATTTTGTCAAGACTCTAGGACGAGGTAACTCTCCATTTACTCCATTACCCGACCGAATAGAGGGGAAAATTGCCTTTTGTTAGCAAAAGTTTGGGTAAAGAGAAACACAGCAGCATATCTAAAAGATCGCATCGAGCAACTTATAGAGAATTTGGCACTGCTAGGCGTAGCATAGTAAAGGGACATGTGCCAAGATATCAGCTTTAAAGGATTGAATCCTGGTAAGAGCACGGATTTTGGAGGAACGGATGGCTGTCAAGTGGCAACGACCTGTTTTAGTGGGTGGAATTGGTTTATCATTTGCGCTGTGGTTGCTACAGAGTTTGCATCACTCGGTAGCTCAACTAAGTGAATTTGGGTTGTGGGGAGCGATCACACTCATCATCGGGCTTTGGTTATTCCAGCAGTTGGGTCAAGCGAAACCAAGCAATTCACCATCAATTGAATCACCACTAGACCGAGCAATAGTGGAAAAAGCAATAGCTCAGGCAGAAGAGCTTGTGAGCCAACTGGCAGCAGAGGCAGAAAACCATGAGGCGAAGGTAGAATTGCAGCAACGAGTTGCTCAACTGCAAACTGAGTTAGATCGCCAGGAAATCCGGCTGGCGATCGCTGGTGGTCAAGCAGTAGGCAAAACCACATTGATACGAGTTCTAGAATCTAGTTGGGTACCGCAACAGCAGTTATCTCTAAGCTT
>JAFAVL010000626.1 GCA_019242465.1 Chroococcidiopsidaceae cyanobacterium CP_BM_RX_35
CGGTGGAGTTTTTGTTGGCAATCTCTGCTACGTTGGTAATAGTTTGGGTTACAGCAACAGAGGCTTGAGACTGGTTTACAGCCGCTTGGGCGATCGCTTCTACCAAAGCACCGATCTGCGTACTGGCAGCAGTAATTTGGTTAAGGCTACTGCGGGTTTCATCCACAAGTTTGGTGCCAGTGACGACCTGCTCTGTCCCAGCTTCCATCGCTGCCACCACCTCCTGAGTTTCAGTCTGAATCGTTGCCACCAGACTTTCAATTTCAGTCGTAGCTGCCGCTGATTGACCTGCCAGCACCCGTACTTCTTCTGCCAAAACGGCAAATCCTCGTCCTTCATCTCCAGCGCGGGCTGCCTCAATCGAAGCTTTCAGCGCTAGCAAGTTAGTTTGAGCCGCAAATCTGCTAATTAGGTTCACCACCTTGGAAATCTTTTGCGAAGATTCACCCAATCGCTTCACCTTTTTAGAAGTTTCTGCCACTGTTTCGCGGATCGCTAAAATCCCCTCTACTGTCCGGTTCATTGCCACGTCACCCTGTTCCACTGTTCGGGTAGCTTGTTGAACTACCGTCTCTGCTTGCCCAGCGCTCGCAGCAACCGCTTGAATCGAGCTAGACATTTCTTGAATCCGCTCCAAGGCAGCAGCAATTTCTTCGGCTTGCCGCAAGGCTTCTGCTGATAGTTCAGTAACAGAAACTTCATTGCTGCTGGTTGTCACTGCCACCTGTTGGGCTGCTGCCTGCACCTGGGTCACGATTTTGCGGAGACTCCCCACCGTGGCGTTATAGGAGTCTGCCACCGTGCCAATTTCATCATCGGTGACATTAGCGCGGATAGTGAGGTCGCCCTGGCTAACTGGTTCCACTTCCATCAGCAGCTCTAGCGCCCGTTGCTGAAGTTGTTCTTTAGCAACCTTTTGCTGTTCTACCAACGTTGATAGGTCGAGAGCATAACCTAACTGAATAGCTATCTGCGTGAATAGATCAATTTCACCCTGCTGCCAAGTGCGCGGAGCAGAACATTGATGTGCAATTAATAGACCCAGGAGTTCACCACCCCGCATGATTGGGGCAACTAAATTCGCCTTCACGGCAAATGTTTCTAGCTGCTTAATGTGACATTCCGTTAGTCCGGCAGTGTAGATGTTATTGGTTGCCTGGACCCTGCCTGTGCGATAGCGCTCGGCATACTGTTGATGGAAGCAGGGGTCATCGATTTGGGAGCCCATGGCACGAGGCCAGCCAGGAGCAACTGATTCGGCGACAATCGTCTTGAGCCATCTGTCGAGTAGACCGTAGACGACAACTCGGTCAGTATTTAGAGCCAGCCGCGTCTCTTCCACTGCCGTATTCAGGACAGCTTCAAATTCAGCTGAACGACCAATTTTGACGGTAATCTCCCTCAGCATCCGCAAGCGGTCGGTTTCGGCAGATTTTTGCTCTATCAAGCTCACTCGGTCCAATACGAGTCCTATTTGGTTAGCCAACTGGGAGAAGAAACTGATTTCATATTGCTGCCAATTATGAGGAGCTGAGCAATGATGTGCCACCAGTAAGCCGAAGAGTTGCTCGTTCTTCTGAATCGGCGTCACTAAACTTGCCTTAACTTGCAATCGCTCCATTAACTTCAAGTGTTCTGGGTCAAAATCTGCCTCAAATACGTTATTAGTCGGAAAGACAAGACCATTTTTGTATGCCTCAATTAGCTGAGCTGCCAGAGGGGGTGCCTCATTTTTGTCCTCAGCAGCGCGAGGCCAGCCTGGCAGAACAGATTCGGCAGCGATGTACCTATGACCGTCGGGTTGGAAGAGATAAACGACAACCCGATCTGCTTTCAGGATCTCCCTTGCCCCTGTAACCGTCTGATGAAAAATCGGCTCCGCATCTTGAAATTGACCAACCCGCTGGCTAGCAATTTCTGCATATAGTTGTGATTGGTAAGAGTAGCGTTCTTTCCGCCGATTCTCCTCTTTCAAGGACTCTTCGTTGATGAAAATGCTATCAGCTAACTGACTCAATTCTTGAGTCAAAATGCCAATTTCATCTTGACGCTCGGTTAACTCTAGTTGTGCCCCCCGATCTCTAGCCCCCACCTGCTTAGCAAAATTAGCCAGGCGCTTGAGTGGGCGGGAGAAAGAGGCAGCGGTGGGAATAGCAATTAGACCAAACAATAGCGCTAGACCTCCCCCAAGACCATAACCAATGAGTTGTTGCTGTCTCAAATGACTTTCTACTTGATCTAAAGACACACCAACAAAGGCCATTCCTACAGGCTTGGCTTGAGAATTGAGTTCTTTTTGATGGTCATATAGGGGTGTGTAGAATGTCAGAGCTGACTTCCCCAAAATATTGGCCCGACCAGAAAAGTCTTGCCCATGATTGAGAACATTCGCTGCCACCTCTCGGGAAGCCCGTGTCCCAATTGCCCGAGCTTGACCGTCGGTGTAGGGAACATTCGTGCTCACCCACCAGTCCTGAGCAAATATAGTCACCAAAGGCACCTTGTACTTTTGGGAAAATTTATCTACTAACCCATAATTGCGGTTTAAAAGTGACCCGACAATCACAGTTCCCACTAATTTATTCTTGACTTTAATAGGATAAACAGCCATACCAAGCAAGCCAGCTTTTCCCCCATCAATGTCGTAGGTGTTTTGTGGGAAGGGTCGCTTAGATTCAGGAAGATTCTGAGCTTGCTCAAGGAAGTCGCCGGAGCTACCTCCGGCGAAGCCTTGAGTCGCTTGTGTTTGTAAACCGATATCGGCTTGTTTCCCTAGACCTAGACGTTGCAGTGAATCTCCTTTCAGTAACTCCATACCATCTAATGAGCGCCCAGTTCTCAGAGCATCTTTCACGATGGGAATATCTCCCAGATAAGTTCCTATTGGCAGAGACACTGGACGATATTTTTGTTCTGGTAAGGCTGTAGTTAAATCTGGTAGAGGTGGGTTACTGGAGGAATCTCCATCCAAAACTTCAATATCTTGAGCAACTGTCCTACCTTGACTATCAGTGAAGATTTGAAAATTTTTATTGACTTCAGGGTCTGGACCATTATCAATTCTGAGAAAGTTTTGTAGCAAGTTACGATGAGCTAACACTTCTTTGGGGTTACTCAAATTCACCTCAGTTGCCTGTATTAGCTTAGCTAACTGTTCTGCTTTTCCTTGACTATCTACCTGAGTCCAGAGAACATACTCTTCATTAAAGGCTTTGCCTTGCTGTTGCAGAGATTGCTGTAACTCGCGTAACGCCTGCGCCTTGTCAAAAGCGCTCAGCCCTTGAGTTACGGCGATCACAGGCAGGGCTGCACTACTAACTAGAAGAATAGTGAGTTTGGTGCGAAAGCTTAAATTGTCCCATCTTTGACACAACTGCTGCCAAAGATGACGAGGATTGGGTTTAGGCTTTGGCTGTGGTGATACTGCTATCAGCGGTTTGATATTTTTTTCTAGTTGAATATCAGGCTTAGATTCATTCCGATCGAGGTGATAATTTAGCATGTTTATTATCCTAAGTTAATCAATTAAAAGGTCTTCCAAGTAGGGAGAATTTATGAATATCTCTTACATGACTTTGAATTGACCGACGCTAGCTTGGAGCTGTTGGGCGACAGCAAGTAGCTCCTCAAATGAGGCAGATATCATGGTGGCTTCAGTAGAGTTCTTGTTAGCGATCGCTGCTACATCAGTAATAGTTTGAGTCACAGTCTCAGAGGATCGAGACTGAACCACAGCCGCTTGAGTGATCGCTTCTACCAAAACGTTAATCTGGGTACTAGCTGCGGTAATTTTGTTCAAACTATTACGGGTGTCATCCACCAGTTTGGTACCAGTGACGACCTGTTCGGTTCCGGCTTCCATTGCTGCCACTACTTCATTCGTTTCTGCCTGAATGTCTGCCACCAGTGCTTCAATTTCTACCGTAGCTGCGGCTGATTGCCGAGCCAATGCTCGCACTTGGTCGGCAACAACCGCAAAACCGCGTCCTTGTTCTCCAGCATTAGCAGCTTCAATAGCAGCGTTGAGCGCCAGCAAGTTAGTTTTGTCAGCAAATGAGCCAATTAGGTTCACTACCTTAGAAATCTTTTGTGAAGATTCACCCAACCGCTTCACTTTCTTGGCAGTTTGGGCAATTGTTTCCCGAATGGCGAAAATCCCCTCCACTGTCCGGTTCATCGCCACATCACCTGCTTCTACAGTTTGATTTGCCTGTTTAACTGCGTCTTCTGCCTGCTTGGCGTTAGCGGCGACAACCCGAATCGAGTCGGACATCTGCTGAATTTGTGCTAGTGCCAGGGCGATTTCTTCGGCTTGCCGCAAGGCTTCTGCTGATAGTTCAGAAATAGAGGCTTCGTTGCTGCTGGTTGTCACTGCC
>JAFAVL010000781.1 GCA_019242465.1 Chroococcidiopsidaceae cyanobacterium CP_BM_RX_35
GGAAATTTGCCGCCTAGTTCAAGCTAAAAACGTGTATCTGTTGTCTGTCGTGCGTTTCCGGAATTGACTGGCTGTCCAAGCATAAACTTGCCGCAAGTTATTCAAGTATAACCTTGCCGTTCCGGCGAAGATATGCCGGAAGTCACAAATCGTTTGATTTGACAATATTACATTCTTGAAATTCGCCATCATCTGCAATAAGTAAATCCACTCATTATATCACAAAAAACTTTTGCAAGAGTTCTTAAGTAGCGCTTGATGAGCAGGTACTTTTCTTGTCTGGGATTACGCGAACGGTGAGATTAATGTCTAGAAGATGCCATATGTCTGGACTTGCGGAACAGGATAGCCAAACTACCTAAACCAATTAAGCCTAGCAAGCCTAGCCAAGCAGATTGGTCACCACTATTGGTAGCAGTGTTTTTTTGGTAAGATGTTGTGCCACTATTAGGGACCGAGTTCCCATTATTTGAGCCCCCAGTTCCAGTACCAGTGCTTGTAGTCGAGCTACCTATTTCAGTTGATCGCATTCCGGCAGTTGAGCGCTCAGTCCCAGCGCTTGTCCCATAGGTCGAATTGCCAGTACTGTAAGTTGAGCCATTATTATTTGTGGCATTTGAGCCCATCCAGAGATTTGAACCCTCAGCGCCTGCACCAGTCCCGTAGTAGTTTGAACTGCTAATTTGTGTAGTTGAGCCGCTAAGCAAGGCATTTGGACCAGTCGTTGAACCTCCAGTCCCATAGTTTGAACTGCCAGTTCCGGTGCCAGTTCCAGAAGTTGAACTTGTGTTCCCTGTATTAGTACCAGTGGTCGAATTGCTCGTCCCAGTAGTGGGAGCCCCAAGTTCTGTTGGACCAGTGGTCGAATTGCTCGTGCCTGTATTAGTAACAGTGGTCGAGTTGGCAGTTCCAGTGGTCGAATTGCTAGTACCTGTATTAGTACCAGTAGTTGAATTGCTCGTCCCATTAGTAGATGAACATCCAAAGTCAGTGCTGGTACCAGTGGTCAAATTGCTAGTGCCTGTATTAGTAACAGTGGTCGAGTTGGCAGTTCCAGTGGTCAAATTGCTAGTGCCTGTATTAGTACCAGTAGTTGAATTGCTCGTCCCATTAGTAGATGAACATCCAATGCCAGTGCTGGTACCAGTGGTCAAATTGCTCGTCCCAGTAGTAGATGAGCCTCCAGTACCTGCTGTACTGGTACCAGAATAGGTAGGACCGCCAGTCAAAGTAGATGAACCTCCAATACCTGTGCTGATACCAGTAGTTGAATTACCAGTCCCAGTAGCAGATGAGCCTCCGACACCTGTGCTAGTTCCATTCGTTGAGTTACCAGTCCCAGTAGTAGACGAACCTCCGATACCTCCTGTGCTAGTACTAGTAGTCGGATTACCAGTCCTAGTCGTTGAGCTACTCAAGGCACCCCGACTCTGGGCAGAAACGGGCAGAGTCAAGGGCAGCATTGATAGACCCAAGATGGCGGCACCAGACCCAACTAGTTTGACTATATTAAATCGATTCATAAATTAAGCCTTTTAGCTCTAGGTTAAGTTGCGACATTTGGATAGATGCGCCCGCAAATCGTCACTAAAATTGCCATTGCTATTAGCAACACACCAAAGTCCAGTCCCAGAGAATAAGTACTCCTACCATCAGCTAACAGTAAACCCCGGAGAGCGTCCACCTCGTAAGTGAGCGGGTTAACATGTGAAATCACTTGTAGCCAACGGGGCATGATGGCAAGGGGATAAATGGCATTGCTGGCAAAGAACAGTGGCATAGTTAAGACTTGACCAATACCCATGAAACGCTCGCGCGTTTTAACTATGCAGGCAACAACCAGCGAAAAAGTGGAAAAGCATCCTGCTCCCAAAAACACAATCCCCACTACAGCCACAATCGATAGCAGATTTGGATTCATCTTCACACCCAGCAACAATGCCAGTAAGTAGACGATTGCGACTTGCGACAGGCTGCGAACTCCAGCTGCTAGCGCTTTGCCTAGTACGAGGGTAGTACGTGGTGCAGGTGCAACTAGCAACTTGTGAACAATCCCTAGATCGCGCTCCCAGATGACTGACATACCACTAAAGATGGCAACAAACAAAACACTCTGAGCCAAGATGCCCGGAGCCAGGAAATCGATGTAGCGTAAATCTCCTGTGGGGATGCCGTGTACGCGCGTGAAGACTTGCCCGAATATCAGTAGCCAAAGCGCTGGCTGCACTGCTCGAATGAATAGCTCTGTTGGGTCGTGGCGTAGTTTTCGGACTTCTAGTTCGGCAATCACTAGCGTCTTGTACACAAAGCCAATTACCCCAGTAGAGGGTTTGGCTCCCGATGATACAGCTCGATTAGCCCAGTCGCTGAGCGGTGCGTCTTGCTCTTGAGGTTTCACGGTAATTGCCTCCTGATTCCAGCTTGTCGCCTGTATAGTGAATGAACACATCATCCAGCGTGGCATCACTGCTACCAATTGATGCCTTCAACTCTGCCGGGTTACCGATGGCTGCTACCTTGCCCTGATGCATGATCGCCAGTCGATGACAGAGGTTATCTGCTTCTTCCATGAAGTGCGTTGTTAAAAATATGGTTGTTCCGTAGTCGGCACACAATTGCTGTATGAGTTGCCAGACGATCTTGCGTGCTAGTGGATCCAATCCCACTGTCGGTTCATCAAGGAACAACACATGGGGTCGATGCAGCATGGACTGAGCAATTTCTAGTCGCCGGATCATGCCGCCGGAGTAGTTACGCACCAGCCTAGTTGCTGCATTGGTCAGCCCCATAAACTCTAGGGCATCGCGCACCCGCGAATCACGCTCTCGTCGAGGGATATCGTAGAGCTTGGCAAAAATCAGCAGATTTTCAAAGCCGCTAAGTGTGCCATCAGCTGAAAGCACCTGTGGTACGTAGCCAATTGCACGGCGAACATCGGTAGCTTGATACATGACATCAAATCCAGCAACCTTAGCTCGACCTGCAGTAAGCGGTAGTAAGGTTGTTAGCATTTTGATGACAGTGCTTTTCCCAGCACCGTTAGGTCCGAGTAACCCAAATATTTCCCCAGATGCTATTGAAATTGTGAAGGCTTCAACAGCAGTTAGGTGACCAAAACGTCGCGTGAGTTCTTGTGTTTCCAGAATTGCCATCATTTTCTTCTGAGCAGTTGCGCTTGACTTTGGTCTTCAACGGGAACTGCAACCTCCTTAAATAAGTCTTCCAATAGGGACAGCCCCTGAATAACCTGCTGTAGCTTCGTCTCTGATAGTGCCGCTAGTACGCTGGCAACACTGGTGTATGTTGCTTGACGAGCTTGCTGGAGATGCTCTGACCCATCGGCTGTCAGAGTAAGGATCAGGCGTCGCCGCTCTTCAGGGTCGTCGGCACGGTTGATCAGCCCACGTCGCACTAATCGTTCAACAGTGGCAGAGGCAGTCGCCCTCGTGATGCCCAGGTGTTCCGCCAACTCGGACAGGGAAGTGCCAGGGTTACGGTGTAAGAACCCAAGGGCTCGGAACTGGGGTACAGACAAATCTGTTGCCCCTTGCCGACGCATTTCCCCTTTGATAAAGCGCATTACAAGTGGCACCGTCTCCATAACTTCGAGCGCACATCGCTCTGGCGTAGATTCTGTTATCGTCAGCATCAATTTTCTCCATAGTCCTTGGAGGTTATTAGCTATAACTCCCCCTTAGCTAGAGAGCCATTTTCACCTAAATAGGTGAAGATCTAGCTTTAGGCTTAACTAACAGTTAGTATATCAAATAGTTGGTTTAACATAATATAAGATAACAGTGCGGGTTAAATGGGCAAAAGTTGAGTTCGCTAATGAAATTTCTGTTGAGGGCTCAGTCAAGCATGCAGCAATTGCCACTCGGTTTTTTTTCTATTAGATGGGTGAGTCTATGTCTTTTCTGCCTGAGTTTGCTTTCCGCTTGCGCTGCTTCCAGTGCTAAGACAAAGCGGTCTGCAGCTATGACACAGCAGGCTGTACCAGTCACCGTCGCCACTGTGAGTCAAAAATCGATTCCAGTCCAACTCCAGGCAATCGGGAATGTGCAAGCTTACTACACAGTCACAGTCAGACCTCAGGTGACTGGAACCATCACAGGTGTCTATTTCCGTCAAGGTCAGGATGTGAAAAAAGGGCAACTTCTGTACACTATTGATGATCGCCCCCTAGTAGCTTCGCTCCAGCAAGCAATAGCCAACTTGGCTAAAGACCAAGCTCAGGTGCAACAGGCGATAGCTAACCAGCTGAGAGACCAGGCGCAGGAGCAGTATGCCGAAACGGAAGCGCGTAGCTATTCAGCATTGGGAAATCAGGGCGCAATCAGCAAAGTGCAAGCGGCTCAATATGTTACTAATGCGCAGGCGGCGAGAGCTACTGTTGTTGCGGATAGAGCAGCGGTGCAAAATGCTCAAGCTGCTGTGAATGCGGATAGAGCTGCAGTGCAAAATGCTCAAGTCCAACTGTCGTACACCAAAATCTACTCACCCATAGACGGAAGAGCTGGGACTAGTATTGTTGACCGAGGTAATCTCGTCCAGGCTAATAACACAACCCCATTAGTGACCATCGGTCAGGTTCGTCCGATTCAAGCAGTGTTTTCATTGCCAGAACGGGAACTACCAGATATTAAAAAGTATTCTGCTACGAGTAAGCTTCCCCTACAGGCAGTGATTCCTAATAGCAATCAGCCCCCCATACCTGGCGCTCTTTTAGCTGTCAACAACGTAGTCGATAACACCACTGGAACGATTCAACTCTTGGGCAACTTTGCCAACTCCGAAGAGCATCTGTGGCCAGGGCAATACGTGAACATTGTCATGACCCTGACAACAGAACCAAATGCGGTAGTTGTGCCTTCCCAAGCAGTCCAAGCTGGACAAAATGGTAATTATGCCTTTGTGGTCAAGCCCAATTTGACAGTGGAATCTCGTACAGTCGCCGTCAGTCGCACTATTAATGGTCAATCCGTCATTGCCAAAGGGCTACAGCCTGGAGAAAAAGTGGTGACAGATGGTCAGTCTAATCTTATCCCTGGAGCCAAAGTCCAAGTCAAAACTGCCTCACAGCCAGGAGGAACCGCCTCATGAACCTGGCAGAACTCTTCATCCGCCGCCCGATCATGACCACCCTGGTAATGCTCGGCATTATCATCTTCGGTCTCATGAGTTATCGGTTGTTGCCGATCAGTGACCTACCTACCGTCGATTACCCGACGATTCAAGTTTCTGCACAGCGACCCGGTGCCAGTCCGGATACGATGGCAATGTCTGTAGCGAGACCCCTAGAAAAGCAGTTTGCTAGCATTGCGGGCTTAAGTTCTCTTAACTCCACCAGTGCCCTGGGCACCACCCAAATCACGCTGCAATTCGACCTCAGCCGCAATATCGATGCTGCTGCTCAAGACGTGGAAGCGGCAATTAACGCTGCTGCAGGTCAAATCCCATCAGACCTGCCCAACCCTCCCTCTTACACCAAGGTCAACCCAGCAGACCAGCCAATTCTATACCTCTATCTCTATTCCCAGACCCTGCCACTGTCAAAGGTGGACGAGTATGCCGAAACATATATAGCGCAACGCCTATCAATTATCAGTGGTGTTGCCCAGGTGCAGGTCTATGGCTCCCAGAAGAACGCTGTACGCGTCCAGCTAGATCCTCAGCAGTTAGCAACACGCGGTATTGACCTCAACCAAGTTCAGACAGCCCTACAGCAGGGCAGTGTCAACTTGTCTACAGGTTCACTCTACGGCAATTATAAAAACTATACAATTCAGGCAAATGGACAACTGGAGGACGCGGCAGCCTATCGACCGTTAATTGTTGCTTACCGCAATGGCGCTCCAGTCTACCTCAGCCAACTAGGTCAGGCGATTAATAGCGTCCAGAACGATAAGGTAGCGAGTTGGTACAACAACACCAGAGCAATTGTCCTGACCGTGCAGCGCCAGCCTGGCACTAATACAGTAGCAGTGGTGGATGCCATTGAACAGCTGCTGCCCAAATTGCGCGGACAAATTCCGGCAGCGGTCGAAATTGGAACTCTGTATGATGCTTCCCAAGCCATCCGCGACTCGGTCAATGATGTCAGATTTACCTTAGTGCTGACTATCGGTCTCGTCATCTTAGTTATCTTTTTATTCCTGCGCAACCTCTCTGCCACGATCATTCCCAGCCTAGCGCTGCCAGTATCGCTGATTGCTACCTTCGCGGTGATGTACCTGATGGGCTACTCCCTAGACAACCTCTCGCTGATGGCGCTGACGCTCTCGGTTGGTTACGTTGTGGATGACGCCATCGTGATGCTGGAAAACATTGTCCGCCACATGGAGATGGGTGAGGGGCGTTTAGAAGCGGCATTGAATGGCTCTAGAGAAATCAGCTTCACGATTTTGTCGATCACGCTGTCACTAGTGGCAGTGTTCATACCCATGCTGTTCATGAGTGGCATCTTGGGGAGGCTATTCCATGAATTTGCGGTGACGATCTCTGCGGCAATCTTAGTATCTGGTTTTGTCTCCTTAAGCCTGACGCCGATGCTTTGTAGCCGATTCGTGCGTCCACCCGCTCACGGGAATCAGCGAAATCGTCTTTACAATGCCTCAGAGCGCTTTTTCGATGCCCTATTGCATGCTTACGATTGGAGTCTCAAACTCGCCTTGAGATATCATCGCACCACGATGATTATCGCCGTTGCTTCCCTCCTCCTCACAGCCTACCTGTTCGTAATCATTCCCAAGGGACTGATTCCCAGTGAGGATACGGGACAGCTCCAGGTAACAACCCAAGGGGCACAGGACATTTCTTTCGATGACATGGTGCAGCACCAGCAAGCCTTAACTGCCATCCTTTTGCAAGACCCCAACGTGGCGGCAATTAACTCCAACGTCGGTGCTGGTTCGAGTATCGGCGGCGGAAGTGCAAATGTGGCGGGTAACTCAGGAAGTTTTTTCATTCGGTTAAAGCCCCCCTCTCAACGCTCCTTGAACGCTGATGAGGTGATCCAAGAGTTGCGACCGAAGCTAGCGAAGGTGCCTGGCATCCAGGTTTTCTTACAGAACCCGCCAGCGATTCCTATTGGGAGTCAGCAGACGACAGGTCTTTATCAACTAGCCCTGCAGAGTACAGATGCACAGCAACTTTACCAATATGTTCCCCAACTCGAAGAGCAGATGAGAACCTTGCCAGGGCTCCAGGACGTTAACAGCGACCTGCAACTGGGTAGTCGGCAATTGCAAGTGGCGATTGACCGAGATAAAGCTTCTACACTGGGTATCACGGCTCAGCAGATTGAACAAACCCTGGAACTCGCTTACGGAAATCACCGAGTTTCTACTATCTACGCTCCCAGCAACGAGTACTACCTGATTGAGGAACTTTTGCCGCAATATCAGCGCGATCCGAAGTCCCTGTCACTGCTTTACATCAGTTCTAGTAACGGTCAAGAGGTGCCCTTAAGCACTTTTGTTAAATTCACCCAAAGCACCGGACCACTTACGGTCAATCACCTCGGTCAAATGTACGCAGGCTACCTCTCGTTTAACCTCACACCTGGTACCTCGTTAGACAAAGCTACGCAAGCGGTGGAAAATTTAGTCCAATCTACTGTACCTGCTAGTATCACTACAAGCTTTCAGGGTTCTTCCCAGGTATTTAAAGCATCTTTGCCGAGTCTTGGATTGCTATTGCTGATCGCCATTTTGGTAATTTATCTGGTTCTCGGTATTCTGTATGAGGATTTTATTCATCCACTGACGATTCTGTCGGGACTCCCTTCTGCCGGATTTGGGGCGTTATTGACTTTGCTAGTCTTCAACATGGAGCTGAATGTTTACTCGTTTATCGGCATCATTCTGCTAGTAGGCATCGTCAAGAAAAACGGCATCATGATGGTTGATTTTGCGATCGAAGCTAAGAGAGACGAAGGGAAAAGACCTTACGACGCCATTTATCAAGCCTGCTTAGTTCGATTCCGTCCCATCATGATGACCACAATGGCGGCACTGATGGGGGGTTTGCCCATCGCTCTTGGCTTCGGTGCTGGCTCCGAATCCCGTCGCCCATTAGGTGTGGCAGTGGTTGGCGGTTTGCTGTTTTCTCAGCTGTTGACCCTTTATATTACTCCCGTTTTTTATACATACATGGAAGCATGGCGGGGACAGCTCACTAAACTTAATCCGCGTCGCGTCTTCTTTCGAACTAGCCTGAAGCGATAGGGAGAGTATAGATGAACCTTGCAGAAATCTTCATCCGCCGACCGATTGCCACCACCCTGGTAATGCTGGGTATCGTCATTTTTGGTCTCCTGGGTTATCAGTTGCTGCCAATCAGTGACCTCCCTAAAGTCGATTTTCCCAGCATTGTGGTTAATGCTAACCTGCCTGGAGCCAGTCCTGAAACAATGGCCTCATCAGTGGCAACACCCCTAGAAAAGCAGTTTTCCAGTATTGCTGGCATCAATTCTCTCAACTCCACTAGTTCCCTAGGCAGCGCCCAAGTCGTGATGCAATTTGACCTGAGTCGCAACATCGACTCTGCCGCCCAAGACGTTGAATCCGCCATTAACGCGGCTGCTGGTCAATTGCCGCCGATGCCGAAACCCCCCACATACCGTAAGACCAATCCAACGGCAGCACCTATCCTTTACATGTACCTTTACTCAGATACCCTCCCAATCTCTGATGTAGACGAATATGCGGAGGTGACTGTTGGTCTACCTATATCTATGGTGAATGGGGTTGCCCAGGTGCTAGTTTTTGGCTCTCAGCAGTATGCTGTGCGCGTCCAGCTTGACCCCCAGGAGTTAGCAACACGCG
>JAFAVL010000802.1 GCA_019242465.1 Chroococcidiopsidaceae cyanobacterium CP_BM_RX_35
GCTCAAGACTCTAGAGTGTGACACCTCGCCTTGAAAGAGAATTAGCAACTATTTAACGTACATCTGCATCCAGGTTCCCTCATCTACAGGGAATGGAACTTTGCTTTTTCAGATTAAATGAGAATACTTTGCATTTAATCAAATGTAATTTATTGTAATAGATAAGAGCTAAGCTTTCTCCAGAGCTACCTGAAGAAAGTACCGTCGCAGCAATTACTAAGAGTTTATTGCTTTTTGGAGGTTGTTGTTTTGAAGCCGTTAAGTAAGCAATTAGAAGCAAGCTCTGAAGCAACACAATGCTAATCGTCAGGAATTAGTAAGCACTCTTGAGCTTTGCTGGCAAAAACAGCTCGATCGTTAGTCGCCATCGGAGAAGGACAAACGCAAACATGGGTAAATCCAACCACAAGCAAGTATCGGAATTTAGGGTTGAGGGACGATTTCTCGGCTTTGGATTTGAGGATGGCTATAAACTTAAGTACTTGCGGTTAGCAACTTCAGAGGGCGAATATGGTATCAAACTCTGTAAAGATTTACGAGCTTCCAGGAATCTACGTTTGAACCCCGGCGATTGGATTCAGGTTGCAGGGGAAAAAAAGCTGGATCTTAGAAGCGGTAAACTCAAACTCAAGGCTGAGCAAGTGGTAATGGTGACAGCTTCTTGCCCTGCGCCAGCCAGTCTCTCCCTCAAAGCGATATCGGCTAAAACTAAGGCTAATATCTTGGTTTGTCAGAAGTCCGATTGTATGAAGCGGGGTGGTAAAGCGGTCTGCCAAGCTTTAAAGGTCGGTTTGAGCGATCGCGGCATGGAAGATCAGGTGGCGATTAAAGGCACAGGTTGCATGAAAAAATGCTCATCAGGACCGAACCTAGTTATGCCAAATAAAAGCCGCTACAGCCGAGTGACTCCTGCACAAATTCCTAGATTACTCGATAAGCATTTTACAAAGAGCGAAAGTCGGGTTATCCAGGAAGTACAATGACTCTAGTGTAGCTAAAGTATAGAGTTAAAAAAGCCCAAGCTCTCTAGAAGATTGAGAGTGCTTTGAATGTCCTCAAAGAGCAGTGAATTAACCGAATTGCCTCTTGTTGCTGCCTTCTTACTGTCTTTGAGCAGACGAGTTCCTTTTATGACGCTCGCTGACTCGACCGCCTAGGCTACGAAGATAAACTCCACCAACAGTCGCTAAAAATCCCAAATAAGCCAATGCCTGAACGAGATAGAGTTTTTCTCGATAACCAAATAGGGCTTTGAAAACTACTCCAGGGAACTGCTCGTCCGGCAGGATATGAGAGGTTTCCCACACCTTTGGTCCTAATATGCAGGAGGGGTCTTTTGTAAATCGTTCGTAATAGAAACAGAGAGATTCTGACGCCCGGTCCACTTGTGCCAGGTTAGCCAAGGCATCATTGAAATCTTGCAACGCGGTAACCACCAACCCAGCGACAATCAACAGCAATAAGATTCCCATCACTTGGAAAAATCGGCGAACGTTAATCTTAACGCCCCACTTGAACAAGAGGACGCCGATGCCAACCGCACCAGCCAAACCGCCAAGAGCGCCCAGTGCTGGGGCTATTCCCTGTTGAAAATTGGCGACGATGAATAGCACCGTTTCAAAACCTTCTCTGATAACGGCAATCAGAATTAAGGTGAAAACGCCCCAACCACCAGTAGCACTGCGCTTCAGAGCAGATGTAACCGAGTTCTCGACTTCAGCTTTTAAAAACCGTGCCTGTTGAGTCATCCAAATCAGCATCCAGCTGAGCATGGCGATCGCCAGAACACTAAACACCCCCTCAAGCAGAGGCTCGATCGCGGGTGCGTATTTCGGATTGGCAGCTGTTAGGGCATTAATCGCCCAGCTAAATAGAACACCCACCAGCGCACTGGCGGCAATTCCCACTCCGACACCAGCATAAACCCACGGGGTAAGTCGGCGCTGCTGAGCTTTTTTCAGGCAAGCCAGCACTATGCCCACAACCAAGGCAGCTTCGACTCCTTCTCGGAGCGTAATCACAAAAGTTGGTAGAGCAGCACTAAAATCCATGTGTGTTTTGTCAATGGTAATTACTATGCGGCGCTGCAATTAACAGCACACAAAATTTACTGAGTTTTTAGGCTCGAGTGTTAGAGGATCTAATCACCTGTTGGGAGCTCTGCTCAATTGCCTTGATCAGCTGAGTCACTTGAGCCGAAGTGTTGACTGGCGTAGCTGGGGCAGTGGCAGTGGGCCAAGTTTTCTTCAGCTCTGCCATCTTGGCAACGATAGCTTTGTGGGCTTCAGGGTGGGCTTTGGCCATAGTGCTAGAAATTCCCTGATACAGGTCATTAGCATAAGTGACAAACCCTAAAGAGTCTTGGTACTCAATCACCGCTGCCACTTTGCCATTGGCGATCGCCGACATATATTCAGAGCTAGCTGCGTCTAGTAACCCATTGACAACCTGTAGCACAAACTGGGGCGACTGCCGTTCGCTGGCAGGCAAAGCCTGGATGGCCGTGTCAACATCTTGCATTGACACCTTAAAATTCGTAGCGATCTGAGGATTCTTGGGCTGAGATTTGACTAAATCTTGCAGTCCGATCAAATCATCTTTAAATTGTTTGACGTGGCGCTCGTCCAACTGGTCTGCTACATTCACATAAATCTCTTCAACCGGATGCCCAATGTGGGGTTCTGCTTGCTGTGGCTGTTGCAGCGCCAAGAGTTCTTTAGCCACGATCAGGTGTCCTTTCATCAAGCCCAGCTTTGTCATGTAGTCAACATCTTTGGCTTCACCAGTTAGGACAACATCTTGAACAGTAACTAAGCTTTTAATGCGGTCATATTGCTCCTGGGTGAGGACTTTTTTTGACACCAATTCGTCCGGACTGCCGTAAGGACGATGGGCTTGAATCTGATTCGACAAAGCTGGAATGCCTAATTTAGCCTCCAACTTGTCCAAATCTGACAGAATTGCCGTGTTGATGTTGATTTGAGCCTCGCCAGTCGGTTGATTATTCACGTTAGTGGCGCTGGGACTTGAATCGATACCAGACGACTGAGTGAAGTTGCTATTGGAGGTAGGCGTCTGACTACAGCTAATGACGACAGTCAGCAGGGCAGCTGTAATGGCTAAAAACAAAAACCGAAAAATAGACATAAAGTTTTGCAAAGCGGGTTATTAGGTGGTTTGCTTGCCTATCTGTTGAAATCTTTTATCAATACTCTTGGCAGGCTTGAGATTTAAATGCAAAAGAAAATTTTTTTAGTTGCAAAATATTAGTAACTAGGCTTGAGGGAGAACCTGAAACTGTCCCATGCAACCAGCTTCGGCAAGTGCATCCTGATGAGGATGAAACATATACTTGCCGGGATAGCGGTAGGAAAATTCTAGGATGTGACGCTCCGCTGTCCCCATCGTGATCACATCCGTTTCCTGAGTGGGGGTCAGGGTCATACCTGTGGGATAGACTCGAAAGAAATTGGCATGAAGATGAAACGTCGCTACCGGGTCTAACTCAATCATGTTCAGGACGTATAGCCGAGTCAGCTGATTTTGGTATATGGGGATGGGATGCATCATGTAGTAGTCCGGTTGACCGTTGAAAGCATAGAATTCATTGCGCTTGTCTTCATTCACGTCATATCCAGCCATAATCAGCACCATTTCATCAGCTGGAGGACGCCCATCAGGTGGATCGACAATGAACATGCCGTACAGCCCCTTGCTGATGTGACGAGTGATTGGCGGTGTGTGGCAGTGGTACAGGTGGACGCCAAACGGTTCGGCATCGAATTCGTAGATCGTTGCCGCCCCATCGCTGACAGGACGGATGCCATCAACTGCGGCTGGGTGGATGCCGTGGAAGTGCATGCTGTGGGCATGTCCGCCTTTGTTTAGGAAAAGCACGCGGATGCGATCGCCTTGTCTTGCTCTCAGGGTTGGTCCTGGCACGCGCCCGTTGAAGTTCCAGCTATTGAAAGCTACAGCTTTATTAAGCTGAATTGTGGAAGTTTGAGCTACTATTTGAAACTCTCGAATTGTGCGGCCGTTCTCTCGCTTCACGGTACCGTAGTCAAAATCTCGTAGTACATGCATCGGGCTCAGGCTGGTACTCATTTTGGAGAAAGATGCCTCCTCCTCTGGAAGCGGTGGCACTCTCACCGCTGAAGGGCGCTGCTCTGGCTTTAGGGTTGAGAGCGCCAGCGCTGTCCCCGTCATACCCGCTCCTACTAATCCCAGTTTCAAGAACTGGCGACGACTCCAGGGCTTAACTTTTTTGAGTAGCAGGTCATTCGGCATCGTTCGCACTACCGTTAGTTTATTGCAATAAACTTGCAACAGCGTACGATTGCAAAGTATATGAGTAAACTAGGCTTTTGTCAATTTTTCT
>JAFAVL010000064.1 GCA_019242465.1 Chroococcidiopsidaceae cyanobacterium CP_BM_RX_35
CAGAATTTGCCGATGCTCGATTGCAATGCCTTTAGGTTGACCCGTAGAACCAGAGGTATAGAGGACGTAAGCTAAGTTTTCCGGTATCACTTCGCTCTTGGGATTCGCATCGGATTCTTGGACAATTAGTTCCCAGTCTACGTCCAAGTACAACACAGTCTGCACTTGAGCATCCTCACGCTTGAGGAGTCCCTTTTGTGTCAACAGGATCGGGACTTGAGCATCAATCAACCGGAAGGCTATACTTTCTTGAGGTAATGCCGGATCGAGAGGCACATAAGCCCCACCTGCTTTGAGAATTCCCAACAATCCCACTACCATCTCCAGGGAACGTTCCACACAAATCCCTACCAGCACTTCTGGTCCCACACCCTGGGTGTGCAGGTAGTGCGCTAGTTGGTTGGCCCTGTGATTTAACTGTTGGTAAGTTAAGTGCTGCTGCTCAAACACCACTGCCACTGCATCGGGTGTTTGCTCGACCTGCTCTTCAAACAACTGATGGATACACTTATCCTTGGGATATTCCCTCTCGGTATCATTCCACTCCACC
The DNA here is from genome assembly GCA_019242465.1 of Chroococcidiopsidaceae cyanobacterium CP_BM_RX_35. Next base: position 551 of record JAFAVL010000064.1, read on the forward strand.
AGCAACTGCTGCCGTTCGGCTGCACTCAGGATTGGTAATTCACCCACTGCTTGTTGAGGATTTTCGACAATAGCTGACAACAAGTTGTGGAAATGAGTCGCCATTCGCTCGATGGTTGAGCCATCAAACAAGTCGGTGTTGTACTCCCATGTACCCACCAATCCTCGAGCCGTTTCTGCCATGGAGAGCGTCAAATCAAACTTAGCGATGCTGCTATTCTGCTGTAGCTGACTCACCTCCACACCCGATAATTCGACTTCACCCCTGGGTGCATTCTGCAGGACAAACATGATTTGGAACAGGGGCGAATGGCTCAAAGAGCGCTGTGGTTGCAGAGCCTCTACGACCTGCTCAAACGGCACATCCTGATGCTCATAGGCTTGTAGCGTGGTTTCTCTCACTTGTAATAGCAAGCTCTCAAAGCTTGGATGCTCCTCAAACCGAGTCCTCAACACCAAAGTATTGACAAAAAAGCCAATCAGCGACTCGATTTCCCGGTGGTGACGATTGGCAATCGGAGAACCAATTAAGATATCTGACTGACCACTGTAACGATAGAGTAAAGTGGCAAACGCCGCTAATAGTGTCATGAACAAGGTCGTCCCCGACTGCCGGGACAGGGCTTGCAACTGCTGGGTCAAATCCGGATTGACAGTAAAAGTTTGAGTCGTCCCTTGGAAACTCTGCACACTTGGACGCGGCCGGTCAGTCGGTAATTGTAACAGTTCTGGTGCCCCAGCCAATTGCGCCTGCCAGTAATTCAGTTGGTTTTGCCGGATTTCTCCACTCAACCATCGCTTCTGCCACACGGCAAAGTCAGCATACTGTATTGGCAGTTCTGGTAGCACAACTGGCTTTTTATTGCAGAAGGCTGCGTAGACTGCTGTTAGCTCCCGTAAAAGTACGCCCGATGACCAACCATCTGCAACAATTTGATGTATTACTAATAACAACACGTGTTCTGTCTCTGCTACCTTGAGCAAAGTCGCCCGGAGTAACAAGTCGTTTGCTAGGTCAAAGGGACGCAATACTTCTGCTCTTACCAATTCCTGGCAAGCGATTTCTTGCTGGGTTTGGGCTAGCTGCTGCAAGTAGTAAACTTGCAGCGTTAAGGAACGGGCAGAGTGGATGACTTGAATCGGTTGCTCATCTACTTTTATAAAGTTGGTGCGTAAGGCTTCGTGTCTTTTAATGATGTGATTGAAACTGTATTCTAGGGCAGCAATGTTGAGCCTACCTTCAAGCCGCCGAGCTGTGGGGATATTGTAAAAGCCGTTATCAACCTCCACCTGTTGTAGGAACCACAATCTAGCTTGAGCAAACGACAGTGGTATTTGTCCATCTCGTGCAATCGGATAAAGAGGATAAGTTTTAGTAGTTTCAATGCGTTGCAGCAGCGGTATAATTTCTTCTTTGTATCGCTTAATCTCGGTTAATAATGCTGGAGTCAATACATCTTGGGGACCTCGATAGCGTAGTTTACCGCCATTAACCCACAGTTCTACATTCTTTGCTGAAAGCTTTTGAATAAATTCAACTAAATTCATAATTCACCTTCTATCAAAATTTCCTGGCTCGATGTGGCTTCTGATTTAAGAGATACAAAGGAGGTAGAGTAAGCTTCTGTTGGTAGTTTAATTACCTCCGAATCATCTGTTTGAGGGGAAGTTGGCGATATGGATTGTATTATATTTTTTAAGGTTAATTGCTCAAGTAAAAGCCCTACTAATTGCATGATACTGGAACCATTGATGAACTTTCCAACAGGCACATTTACCTCAAGGTCAGTGGCAATCGCGTTTTTGATTTGAACAGCCATCAAAGAATCAAGGCCTAATTCCAGCAAGTCCTGGTGTGGATCTAATGTCAGTTTGGATAGATCAAGCCCAAGTACCTTTGCAACTTCACCTTGAATATAAGTAATTAAAAATGAGTGATGATAGCTTACCGAGCGCTGTTTTAACTGTTGTAAAATCTCACCTCTGGGTACCTTTGACTGCTGAAGCGGCAGCGCGGTCTCTTTTAGCAAGACCTGACGCGTCAGCTTTTCGAGCCAAGGGGATTTAGCAACGACTCGATCGAATTGGAGAAGCTGTGACCAGTTGATGGGAATCGCCCAAACTTGCGCTAAGTTTTGGCATAAAGCACGGCTCATTGCTTGTATTCCCTGCTCAGGCGTAATACTTCCGACTCCAGAGCGTGCAAGTCGCTCGTCGTTGCGAACCCGTGCAGCCATACCAACCTCTGCCCAAGGTCCCCAGTCAATGCTTACTGCTGGCAAACCTTGGGCTTGACGATAATGAGCAAGAGCATCCAAAAAGGCATTGGCAGCACTATAATCACCTACTCCGCGTCCAAGTAAGCCCAGTTGGTGCGTTGCCGAAGAGAAAAGTATGAAAAAGTCTAGATTCACTCCTTCAAACAGGCGGTGCAGAAGCCATCCTCCCATCACTTTTGGGCGCAACACCTGATTCACTCGGGCAGGATCGAGTTCTAGCAAGAGTTTCCCTCCTGGCACACCTGCCATGTGCACCACACCTCGAACTGGGGGACAACCTTGATTTTTCAGTGTTTGTAACACCAAGGACATCTGTGCCTCATCTGCTACATCGGCTGAAGCAAGATACACACTTGTTCCTTGGGCTTCTAGGTTCCGAACAGCAGTAATTTGGCTTGCTACATAGCTCTCATCCTCTACCTCACTCCAACTTGATCGTGGAGGCAGCGTAGTACGTCCCAACAAAATCAGATGCCGAGCACCTTGCTCTACCATCCATTGAGCGACTTGAAGACCTATGCCCCCTAGTCCCCCTGTAAGTAGATAACTGCAATCCTTTATCCAGTCAAACGTTATCCCATTTTCCGTAGATTCACGTCTTTGTGCAAGACGAGCAACATAACGCTGGCTTTGACGGAAAACGAGTTGATCTTCTGTATCCTGACCGTAGATGACGTCTAATAACTGAGAAGCCGCTTCATCCCCTGTCGCTTGAGGGTCCAAGTCTACCATTCCTCCCCAGAGTTCTGGATGCTCTGTAGCACAGGTCTTACCTAGACCCCAAAGTGGTGCTTGGGCAACCGCTGGAAGTGAAGACTCTAAACCTACGGACTGAGCACCCCTAGTTACAAGCCATAAACGAGGTGGCGTGGATTTTCTAGCATTGCTCACTGCCTGAACGAGGCTCAATACACTATTAATCCCCAATACTTGACAAGCCTCTAGAGAAGCAAAAGTCTTCTGAACAGAAAAAGTCTCATCCAGACTCCATAAATGAATTACACCTCGGCAGGGTAAGTCCGGCCCTAGTACATTCTGAATTAACTGATGCATCTGTTCTGGACAACTTGGGTCGAGCCAAAATCGTCCCTGTTCTGACTGGTAGACTTTCCCAGGAGTAACCATAAAACAGGTTTCTCCACGTGCTCTTAGAAGTGCTGCCAGTTTCTGTCCAACACCACTGCTATCTGCAAATATTAACCAGTTACCTAGCTGTTCTAGTTGCAGCTTGATTTCTTGTTTTGATGTTACCTCCCATTGCAACTCATAAAACCAATTGTTAAGGTTTTCTTGAGTGGTAATCCTTGCAGCAGTTTCAGTTCGCCGTAGCTGTAAGCCAGAGGCCTTTGCCACCAAAATTCCTGTCCGATCAAGGATATTTACATCTCCCTCAAACTCGTTCGCCCTATCGCTTACATCTGAGCAGAGAACAGCGTGGCTCCAAACTTGCTTTTCAATGCGACCGTGGACTTGCAAATTACGAAGACCCACAGGTACGTAAAGTATATCTCTATCTGAGAAATTGTAAGTTGGCAATGCAGCCATTAACACTTGAAAACAAGCATCTAGGAATGCCGGGTGGATTTTGTAAGCATCTGCTGATGGTTCCAGTTCTCTTAGAAGCTGCACCAGTCCTAAGGCTTCGCCATCACGTCGCCATAAGCGTTCTATACCCTGGAAACTCTCCTCCAACTGCACATTATATTCGCGTAACTTGTTATAGAACTCTAAACCAGGAATTTCCTGTTGGCATCGAGCTTGGATTTCTTGTATCGGTTCTAAACGATTGGAACTATCATCATTTGCAGTCAAAATTTCTGCTGTTGAATGGCGATGTAGCGGCGATCGCTTTCGCTCGGAATTGTAACGCTCTTTGAGTTGATTTAAGTAGGGTAGGTGTTTAAGAATTAAATCTGCATTCGGTCCAAAGTCAAGTAGACAGGCGGCTTCATCCACTCCAACACTATCTAGTTGCTCTAGCAAATCAAGACAGGTTTCTGGTGTTCCGATTAGTCCTCTGGAAGCAGCGAATCTTTCAAATAAAAAATTAACAAAATCATTTAGGTCTTTTGGAGACAGGGCTCCAATAGCTGCACTATGACCTCTACTACTGGCAAGATTCTTAAGCAGACCGATATTAGACTTGAGATATTCGCAGTAAGGCGCACGAACCTGCTCTCGGACAACATTCATGTCCTCGCCAACGAAAGTATGCAACATCACTGTCACCACCCCCGTTTCCGAATCGTGTCCCTGCCTTGCCCGTGCCTGACGATAAAGGGCAATTTTTTCGGCTAACTGCTCAATACTCTGATCTAGTAGATGAGTCAGAAGATTGGCACCAATTTCGCCCGCTTTAATAAAGGTTTGAGGATTTCCAGCAGATGTGAGCCAAACGGGCAATTCTTTCTGGATTGGCGTGGGGTAGACTCTAACCTCAACGGAGTTGCCATTGCCACTTGTAACTTGGATGGGTTCCCCCTGCCAGAGCTTTTGTACTGTTTGAACACCATAAAACAGTTCTTTGTAGCGGTCTTGATATTTCTCTGGAAAAAAAGCAAAGTCATCAGGGTTCCAGCCGGAGGCAAAGGAAATCCCCACCCTACCGCCCGACAAGTTATCGACAACAGCCCACTCTTCCGCAACTCGAATGGGATTATGTATCGGCATCACCACACTACCAGCTTGTAAGCGGAGGTACTTAGTCTCCCTTGCTAGTGCCGCATGCAGTACTGCTGGATTTGGGTAAAGACACCCAAAGTTAGTAAAATGCCGTTCTGGTACCCATAAACTGGAAAAGCCGCTGTGGTCAGCAAACCTAGCACTCTCGATAACTAGACGATATTTATCTCCGATTAAAGCCTGTTCACTGCTGGCAAAGAACATCAAGCCGAACTGCATGATTTTTTCTCCTGTTCGCTACTCTAAGCGGATTTTTGCAGTTGCGTGCAGCGTCCACTTTGGGGGGGATGGTTCTGTACTTGTTGGGCAACTATAAACTTGAAAAGACGCGCTTGCGTCCACATCAGTATTAAGGATGACCTGAACGGTTTGAGTGCTATTTTCCGGAATGAACAGTACATTGTGCAGCTTTAGATCCCTCAACTGGTGAAGTTCTCTTCCATAGGCTTCCTCACAAGCTGCCAAAGCCATTTCTAGGTAAACGGTCACAGGTAAGACTGCAGCTCCTCGAAGTCGATGCTCCCCTAAGTAGGGAAGGCGATGCTGATCGAGTTCCACTTCCCAATAGTAATTGTTGGGAAGATGCGCCAGGTTTTTTAATCGAGCGCCCAAAAGTGGATGTCCTTTGCCGTTTGAGTTATGCCAAGCTTCTGGACAGTTGGAGTCTTTTTCGGATGCTTTTGTCTCAACCCAATACCGCGATCGCTCCCAAGGATAAGTCGGTAGACTTACTCGCCGTTGCCGATTGTCTTGGTAAAAGCCAGACCAGTTTACGTCTACTCCACGAACGTATAGTTCGCTTAAACTT
>JAFAVL010000346.1 GCA_019242465.1 Chroococcidiopsidaceae cyanobacterium CP_BM_RX_35
AATTCACCCAAGCTAGGTAACTCCAGAATGCTAAGCTAGCAAATGCATAAAAAATAGTTTAGGTAAAGAGTTAAATGACCGTTTCAACCCAAGTTCCCTATCTGCTTAGAGCTGCAAGTCATGAAGTGCTAGACCGACCGCCAGTGTGGATGATGCGGCAGGCGGGTCGATATATGAAAGCTTATCGGGAACTTAGGGATAAATATCCTTCATTTCGTGATCGCTCAGAAATTCCAGAAGTCGCTATTGAAATTTCTTTGCAGCCGTTTCGCGCTTTTGCCCCAGACGGGGTGATCTTGTTTTCAGACATCGTCACCCCACTGCCGGGAATTGGCATCGATATGGATATTGTTGAAGGTAAGGGACCGATTATCAATTCCCCGATCCGCTCTCAAGAGCAAATTGACCAATTGTACCCCCTTGAACCAGAAGAAAAACTCCCCTTCATTCGCGAAATCTTGCAAGCCTTGCGCCAGGAAGTAGGCAATCGCGCTGCTGTATTAGGCTTTGTCGGTGCCCCATGGACACTAGCAGCTTATGCTATTGAAGGCAAAGGCTCTAAAGACTACGAGCAAATTAAGGGCATGGCATTTAGAGAGCCGAGTCTACTGCATCAGTTGTTAGAGAAACTAGCAGACGCTCTTGCTGTCTACATCCGCTACCAAATTGATTCTGGAGCTCAAATGGTACAGATGTTTGACTCTTGGGCAGGGCAACTCAGTCCCCAGGATTTTGAGACGTTTGCTTTACCCTATCAACAACGAGTGGTGAGACAGGTGAAGGCAACGCACCCTGATACGCCACTCATCCTTTATATCAACGGTAGTGCCGGGTTGCTAGAGCGAATGGCACAATCTGGGATGGATTTTATCAGTCTAGACTGGACAGTTGATATGGCAGAGGCTCGGAATAGGTTGGGTGCTCATGTTGGGGTGCAAGGAAATCTTGACCCTTGTGCTTTGTTCGGGTCTAAAGAGTTAATCCGCGATCGCATACATGACACGATTCGTAAAGCAGGCAACCGGGGGCATATTCTAAATCTTGGTCATGGTGTTTTACAAAATACTCCAGAAGAAAATGTAGCCTTTTTCTTCGAAACAGCAAAGCAGTTTAATCCTCTGGGAGCGAACTGATGAAACGAATTCTAGTGACTGGTGCAAGTGGCTGCATTGGTCACTATCTGAGTGAAGACTTGATTCAGGAAACTGATCACGAGCTGTATTTGCTGGTTAGAAATCCCAAGAAATTGCAATTAGACACTCAATCCCGTCCTGGTGTCACCGTCTTGCAGGGCGATATGGCACAGATTGGGCAGTTGGCTGACTTGCTCAAAACTATTGATATTGCTGTGTTAACAGCCACTGCTTGGGGCGGTCAAGAATTGCTGGATACAAATGTCTTGAGAACGATTGAATTGCTCAATCTGCTCGATCCAGCCAAATGCCAGCAAGTCATTTACTTTTCCACTGCTAGCCTTCTAGATCGCCACAACCAAATCCTTAAAGAAGCAGGTGAAATAGGTCATGACTACATCCGTTCCAAGTACGACTGTTTGTGTCAGTTATCAACATTAGCAATTGCGCCCCAAACTACAGTTGTCTTTCCTACCGTAGTTATGGGAGGTGACGCGCAAAAACCCTATTCTCACCTTTCAGCTGGCTTACCAGAATTTATGAAATGGATGAACCTCATTCGCTTTTTTCAAGCGGACGGTAGTTTTCATTTCATCCACGGACGAGATATTGCCAAAGTCGTGCGATATTTCATTGATCATCCACCCCAAGAGCAAGGACCACGCTATTTCGTTTTAGGTCAAGCACCGCTGACACTCAACCAAACTGTTACAGAGTTTTGCACATATTTGGGAAAAAAGATTTATTTTCGCATCCCCTTATCTATGTCTCTAGCCGATTTTTTTATCGTTTTGTTCCGGCTACAGATGGCTGATTGGGATAGATTTTGCATGCGCTACCGACATTTCACTTACGAAAAAGCTGTCAATCCAGCTAGTTTTGGATTACCGAATTACTGTGCTACCCTCACAGATCTGCTAAAGATTAGTGGCGTTCCCAGTGGAGGGGAAAAGCGTGAAGCAAAACTCGACAACAACTAGGCTTAGCAGAAGGACGACTTAAGAGAGGATATTCAAGTAGTAAACGCCCAATTCATTTAAGTGTTACTCAATCTTGTTCTAAGCTTAAAGATATTGGCAGGGTTTAAGCTCTATCCTTGATAAGAAAACACTAATACTTTGATGGAGCATGTTGACGGGGTGACAACTATGCTGAAAGTTTTACAGGGTTATGAGTGGACGCCTCTATGGTAAGGAAGAGATAGGTCTACTGTTGTTCACAAGACCTATCTACGTTAAAGGTGAAATGTGAGCTATACCGACCGAGAGTGATTGCTATATGAGCAACTTCCAGGAAAAAGCTGACTTCATTTGGGGACTTGCCGATATGCTGCGGGGAAACTACCTGCGGCGAGAGTACCCTGATGTGATTTTGCCAATGGTGGTGATTCGTCGGCTGGATTTGGCAATGGCAGTGACCCGTGATTCAGTTCGTCAGAAATATAAGCAATACCAGGGCAGACTGGAAAATCTGCATGGGGTTCTCTCAGGAGCAGCAAATGGTTCATTAGTTTACAACACCTCAGAGTATGATTGGGATTTGCTATCGCAAGATCCCAACAATTTAGCGCAAAACTTGATCGATTACTTAAATGGCTTTAGCCCAGACGTGCAGGATATTATCGAAAAGTTTGACTTTCGCCGTCAGGTATCGCGCCTCCAAACGTCTAATCTCCTGTACCCCATCTTTCAAAAGTTTAAAGGGATTCATTTTCTGAATCCTGAAGTTACAGATAACCATGAGATGGGGTCAATCTTTGAGCATCTCATCTACCGCTTTAACCAGGACAACAATGAAACCGCAGGGGAACACTTTACGCCACGGGAAGTGATTCGCTTGATGGTGCGGTTGTTGTTGCTGGAAGATAAGGAGGCACTGACCAATCCAAACGCAATTATCACTATTTATGACCCTGCCTGCGGTACGGGGGGAATGCTGACGGAGGCAAAGAATTTTATTTGTCATCCTGACCGTAACCCAAAAGCACGGGTGGAGCTATTTGGGCAAGAAATCAACCCGACTGCCTATGCGGTGGCAAAGTCGGACTTTTTGCTCAAGGGTGAAGACCCCCGAAAACTGATCTTTGGCAACAGCTTTAGTGAAGATGGGCATCTGCGGCGATTTCGTCATATGCTATCAAATCCACCGTTTGGGGTGGACTGGCGCAAGGTGGAGTACATCATCAAACGGGAGCAAGAAACTAAAGGATTTGATGGGCGGTTTGGGGCGGGTTTGCCTCGAATTAATGATGGTTCTTTGCTATTTCTTCAGCACATGCTGAGTAAGCGAGCAACGGATGAACCCAGTCGGATTGTGATTGTGTTTAATGGCTCACCTCTGTTTACGGGCGATGCAGGTAGTGGAGAGAGCAATATTCGCCGCTGGATTATTGAGCACGACTGGTTAGAAGGCATTGTTGCCCTGCCGGATCAGCTGTTTTACAACACCGGCATCAGTACCTATCTGTGGGTTTTGACCAACCGCAAGCACCAGAAGCGTAAGGGCAAAATGCAACTGGTGAATGCCACATCGGATCGCTTTTACCAAAAAATGCGGAAGAGCTTGAACAACAAGCGTAATGAAATCACTGACGCGCAGATTGATGATATTGCCCAGATCTATCATGCCTTTGAACCAGGTGAATATTGCCGAGTGTTTGATAATGAAGATTTTGGCTATCGCCGCATTCGGGTCGAGCGTCCACTCCGGTTAAATTTCTCAGCATCACCGGAGCGGATTGAGCGGTTGTATGAGCAAAAGGCATTTGAAGGGTTGACCCAGAGCAAGAAAAAGAAAGAAGAAGACCAGCAAGCCGATCTAAAAGCGGGTCAGGAGTTGCAGCGACAGATCGTTGAGGCATTACAGCAGTTACCGTTTGAGGCGATCCGCGATCCGAAAAAGTTTTTGCCGTTGCTAGAGAAAACGCTGAAGCCTTTGAAACTGAAAAAGCCCATACAAGATGCGGTGCTAAAGGCATTGACAGAGCGCGATCCGGAGGCAAAGGAAATGCCTGCGTCAAAAGGCGATGGCTTCGAGCCAGATCCAGACCTACGGGACTATGAAAATGTGCCGTTACAGGTGCATGAAAATCCTGAGATGGTAGGGCGATCAATTTACGATGAAGACGTACCGCTGAAACAGGATATTTATGAGTATTTCGAGAAAGAAGTGAAGCCCTATGTAAACGATGCCTGGATTGATGAATCCTATAAAGATGAGCAGGATCAGAAAACAGGCGTTGTGGGATACACAATTAACTTTAATCGCTATTTTTACAAGTATGAGCCACCAGAGTCATTGGATGTAATTGAGGAAAAGATCGCCAAGTTGGAAGAGGAAATTGCGGCTTTGTTGAAGGCTTAGGATATGGGAAAATATAAAATTTATGAGAAATATAAGCCTAGTTCAAATTCTGCAACGACAGTTAAATCAAATAAATACCCTACTAGGCGTTCCTTAACGCGAACGACTTGCAAAAACTAAACTTCTTTAATTAAGATCGTCCCTTCCAACCCTAACCTGCCATGTCACAACTCATACTGAATGACATCAATCCATATCTTTTAGAAAAGCTAAAGATTCGTGCAACTAACCATCAGCGATCGCTGGAAGAAGAATTAAAAGCCATCTTGCTGGAGGCAGTAGAAACTGAACAGGCTGCCCAAATGAAAGCCTTTAGCGAGAAAGCAGCCCAGATGCGACAGTCACTATCTGGAAGAGTGCATACAGATAGTGTAGAACTGGTGCGAGAGGACCGTTCAAGATGAGACAATACATTGTCGATGTCTGTGTTGCTGTAAAGTGGTTTGTACCAGAAATATACAGTGAAGAGGCAGCGAGACTTCTAAATGAGAATTATAGCCTGCTAGCACCAGATTATCTATTACCCGAAGCAGGCAACGTCTTTTGGAAAAAGATTCGCTTCAATGAAATTAGTTTAGGAGAAGGACAACAAGCGCTCACTGCAATTCAAAACTCACCAATGCAGTTAGTAGACTCTAAACTCTTACTTCAAGACGCCTTTAATTTAGCAAATCATTCAGGACGTAGCATCTATGATTGCTTTTATTTAGCATTAGCAATTCGAGAAAACTGTCAGATGGTGACATCTGATGAGAAGTTTTTTAATGCTATAAAAAACACGGTTTGGACTACCTCACTTTGTTGGGTGGAAGATATACCAGAAGGTATTCCATGAATAACGCCTTGCCGTCAAATAACGGCGTAGATTTTTTATGATGAAACTAACCCTCCTACCCATAACCCGCTATGGCACAGATCGCGATCAACATCCCCGACAACCTTGTAAGAGCGACTTGAGCGGTTTCAATGCCAGCAGCGGCAATTCAATTTTCTGGATAAGCAAGACATTATTACCCTACTCGCCAGCTAGCCCACTATAGAGCAAATTCTGGCAATTCTCCCCTCACCAAAGTTTCAGGCACGGGTCAGGAATCTACTGGCACAAAGCAAAGCTAGGATGCTTTCTACCAAAAGTATCCTTAAACCGAAAGTGAATATGGACAGAGTGACTATTCAGGTTTCTGACGCTTGGGGAAGAATAAGGTATAAATAAGTGTGTGGATGACTAACGGATATGGATATCTCCGAGAAAGCCTTTGAAACTGATATCGTGAACTATTTATGTCAGATTCATGGATATCTTTTACGGGTTTCAAAGCAGAAGAATGATGCGAAAGACTCCCATTACCATAAGTCTTTGTGTCTTGACTGGGAAGTCTTGCTAGAGTTCATCACCGCTACCCAACCCGAAACCTGGAAATCATTGGAAAAGCAGCATGGTAAAGCCACCGTGCGCGATAAATTTCTCCAACGGCTTACCCGTGAGATTGAACGACGCGGCACCCTTGATGTGCTTCGGCGTGGCATCAAAGACTATGGCTGCTATTTCCAACTTGCCTACTTCAAGCCTGTCAGCACCCTCAACCCAAAACACCATAACCTCTACAGCAAAAATATTTTGAGTGTGTTGCGTCAATGCTATTACAGTACTGTTGAAATCAAAGATGCCTTGGATATAGTGTTGTTTCTCAATGGCTTGCCAATTTTCACCCTGGAATTGAAGAACAAACAAACGGGACAGACCGTTAAAAATGCGCGTGAGCAGTACGCCAAAGATCGCGATCCTAAAGGTGAACCTTTGCTCCAGTTCAAGCGATGCCTTGCTCATTTCGCGATAGACGACGATGAAGTTTACATGACCACTCGCCTGGAGGGGAAACAAACTTATTTTTTGCCCTTTAATCAGGGATACAACGGTGGTGCAGGGAATCTCTCCCACCCCAACGGTTATGCCAGCGCCTACCTCTGGGAAGATATCTTTTCAGCAGATAGTATTCTGGAACTTATCGGTAGTTTCATTCATTTGGAAACTGACGATCGTAACGGTATTCAAAAAGAAAAACTCATCTTTCCCCGCTACCACCAGCGTGATGCTGTGCGGCAACTGGTCGCCCATGCCCTTGAGCAAGGCGTAGGTCAACACTATTTAATTGAACACAGTGCTGGGAGCGGAAAAAGCAATACGATCGCCTGGTTAGCGCACCGTTTAGCTTCTTTACATAATGCCCAAAACGATCGCGCCTTTGATTCAGTTATTGTGATTACCGACCGCCGAGTGCTCGATCGGCAATTGCAAAACACCGTTCGTCAGTTTGAGCAAACCCCTGGTGTTATAGCCATCATCGACAAACACAGCGACCAACTTGTCGAAGCCCTTACCAGTGGAGCAAACATCATTGTCAGTACACTCCAAAAGTTTCCGGTCATCGTTAACAAGATTGATCGACTTGAGGGACGCAATTTCGCCATCATTGTGGACGAAGCCCACTCATCTCAAACAGGAGAAGCCAGCAAAAGCCTTAAGGAAGTGTTGCGGGTTCAAAGTTTGGAGGAAGCGGAACAGCTAGAAGCGGAAGCAGTCCCTACGGATGAAGACCTGATCAACCAGAGTCTGGAAGCACGGGGACGGCAACCGAACCTAAGCTTTTTTGCTTTTACAGCCACTCCGAAACAAAAAACACTCGAACTCTTTGGTACGCCTCAGCCTGATGATAGTATTCGCCCCGCTCACCTCTACACTATGCGGCAGGCGATCGAGGAAGGATTTATTCTGGATGTTTTACAAAACTACACGACCTTTGAAACTTACTTCAGCCTGCAACAAAAAGCTGATGACGATCCACGTCTAGAAAAAAGTAAAACCATCGGTCTACTCAAGCGTGAGGTGAATTTACACCAGTACACTATTGCTCATAAAACTGCCTTGATCGTGGAACACTTTTGGGAGAATGTGCACCACCAAATTCCAGATGATCAGGGTATTGGAGAAGCCAAAGCGATGGTTGTTACCCGCAGCCGCCTCCATGCAGTTCGTTACAAACAAGAATTCGACGAGTACCTAAAAAAGCAGGGCTATCCAGTCAAAGCCCTAGTCGCATTCTCAGGGACAGTAGGTTGTCAAGAACTAGATTACACCGAAGACCAAATGAACGGGTTTTCTGACAAACAAACTGCTGAACAGTTTAAGAAACCAGAGTATCGGTTTCTAATCGTGGCAGAGAAGTTCCAGACGGGCTTCGATCAACCCCTACTCCATACCATGTATGTAGATAAACCCCTAAGTAGTGTTGCTGCTGTCCAAACCTTGAGCCGCCTTAACCGCATCCATCCCCGCAAAGTCGGGACATTGGTCTTAGACTTTACCAACCAAGCTGACGACATTCAAAATGCATTTCAGCCTTATTATGAAGCGACACTGTTGAGTGAAGGCACTGACCCCAATAAACTTTACGACACCCAAGCCCTGCTAGATGAGTTTCGCCTGTACACCTACGACCGAGTTTCTGAAATTGCAGAACTTTATCTCAGGAAAGGCGAAAAAGCAAGTCAGCTCCAGCCATTGCTACGGGAGATTGTCGGGCGTTATGCCTATATTCCCGAAACCGAAAGGCGTATGGAATTTAAGCATCGGCTGCGTTCTTACATCCGCCTTTATGCATTCCTATCGCAAGTTATTACCTTCAAAGATCCTGGCCTAGAACGGCTCTATCTCTTTGCCAGATTGCTTTTACGTGCCCTACCACCAGAGCGAGAAAAAACAACGTTACGAGCGGCGGAATACGCTAACTTAGAAAGCTATCGTATCCAAAAAACTTTCAGTGGGATAATTAGTTTGCAGTCTGATGCCGGAACTCTCGATCCCCTTTCAAACCTAGATAGTGCTGTGATTAAAGCTCCTGAAAAGGCTGCATTATCTGAAATCAATCAGCGATTTGGCACTGATTTTACTGAAGCAGATCGGGTATTCTTCGCAGAGTTAAAGACACGATTAGCTGGTAATGAAAGCCTACAAGCCAGTGCTAAAACCAATACAAAAGAAAATGTTCAGCTCCTCCATGATGCCCTATTTGATGCTGTTATACAAAGCATGATTGACAGCAACTTTGAGATGTTCAAACGGATTAATGACAATGAAGAATTTGGACAGCTAGTGCGAAAAAAAATGTTTGAGCGGGTATACCGAGATATATTGGACAAGTTAAACTCTGATTAGCTAATGTCGCTCCAAGTGGTATCTCGGTGCAAGGCAACCTAAAAAATCGCACTCACCGGAACGGATTGATAGGTTATCTGTTGGGGAGAGCGTAATATATTTATAGCGTAGCTATATCCATGATAGAGTTCCTTTGTTAAGTGTACTTTTTTCCATATGGGCATCTGACGGAAAGCCAGCATGAGAAATCGATCAACTTCTGAAGTGGTATCGTGTGATTGCAAACGGTAGCCTGATAGGTTGACAGTCATGATTTTAGAGCTATCGCCAGTAGGGACGACCTTTCCAGAAGACACCAACTATAATGCCGAGCAACTGAACTTCATCGAAAGCCACTAGGATCGCCGGGATTTGAGGCACTAGTGACTTCAACAGCAGAAATATCGCTAGACACAAAACTAACGCCCACAGACAGCCAGTATTAATGCTCACTTGTTGGTGCAAACGCTCTAGCAAATAGACTGCCAATGCTCCTAAACCAACTGCGATCGCCAAGGGAAGCAATACTCCTAACGGGGGTTTATTTAGAGTAATTAAGGCGCTGCGGATTCCCAGAGATTGTTCGTAACCTAACAATAGCAAGAACTCCAGAACTGCAACAATTACAGTTACGAGGGCAGAAACTTGGATGAGCGATCGCCAAGG
>JAFAVL010000356.1 GCA_019242465.1 Chroococcidiopsidaceae cyanobacterium CP_BM_RX_35
CTCAGAAAGAGCTCCCCCTGCTCTCTTCCCCCCAGCCGCTGCCGCTGTTCCCGCCTCAAAGCATCTGACCGTTCTACAATGATGTACTCTATCGCTGCCCAGAAATCTGGATGATGATGATATACATACTCAAGGATGTCAGTTGCCAGCAACCCTTGACCAGCTCCGAGTTCTAACAATGTAAAGGGCATCGGGCGCTCTAGAATCTCCCACATCTGGAGAAATTGTTCTGCCAGCAGTTCGCCAAAGTCAACCCCAAGATGAGGGGAGGTAAAAAAGTCCCCTTGCGGTCCAATATCAATAGCTTTGGTAGCGTAGTAGCCGTGCTGAGGCTCATACAGCACCAATTCCATATACTCAGCAAAGGTGAGGCGTTGATTAGGACTCTCGGCAATAAAACGAGAGAGCACCTCACACAAGGCTGGATTAGAATCATCTGCAACAGAGAAATTAGCGATCGACTGACCCCATGATGATGTCTATACTACCCAGGATAGTAACAATATCAGCAACTTTCACGCCTCGTAGCAACTGGGGTAGGACTTGGACGTTGTTAAAGTCGGCTGGACGAATTTTCCAGCGCCAGGGAAAGACATTATCATCTCCGATCAGGTAAATACCCAATTCACCTTTACCGCTTTCAACCCGGACGTAGTGTTCACCTTTAGGAATCTTAAAGGTGGGAGCAACCTTCTTGCCAATGTACTGGTAGTCGAACCCATGCCACTCAGATTTCGGTCCTGCTGCCAGACGTTTGGCTTCTAGATTCTCATAAGGACCACCAGGAAGTCCCTCGATCGCTTGACGAAGAATCTTGACAGATTCCCGCATCTCGCGGATTCGCACTAAGTATCGAGCGAAGCAATCCCCAGCAGTTTCCCAATGCACTTCCCAGTCGAAGTCGTCGTAGCACTCGTAATGGTCTACCTTTCTCAAATCCCACTTCACCCCAGAGGCACGTAACATAGGACCAGAAAGACCCCAATTGATGGCTTCTTCACGGCTGATGGTGCCAACACCTTCAACTCGTCGGCGGAAGATGGGGTTATTAGTAATGAGGCGCTCGTACTCGTCAACTTTGGGTAAGAAATAATCACAAAAGTCAGAACACTTGTCTACCCAACCATAAGGCAGATCTACTGCCACTCCCCCGATCCGGAAGTAGTTGTTGTTGACCATCCGATAGCCTGTGGCAGCTTCCCACAAATCATAAATCATCTCACGTTCTCGGAAGATGTAGAAGAAGGGGGTCTGAGCGCCAACATCAGCCATAAATGGTCCTAACCATAGTAGATGATTAGCAATTCGGTTCAATTCCAGCATGATGACCCGGATATAACTGGCGCGTTTGGGGACTGGAATATCAGCTAGTTTTTCTGGGGCGTTGACGGTGACAGCTTCATTAAACATCCCCGCTGCGTAGTCCCAACGACTGACATAGGGGACGAACATGATGTTGGTGCGGTTTTCGGCAATTTTCTCCATGCCACGGTGCAAGTATCCGATTACCGGTTCGCAATCTACGACATCTTCACCATCTAGGGTGACAATGAGCCGCATGACTCCGTGCATAGAAGGGTGGTGGGGACCCATGTTGAGAACCATGGGCTCCGTTCTGGTTTCGATTCTTGCCATGACGATCTTCAGTTTTGTAGCGTTGCTTCATATTGTAAGCTCACCCCTGACTTAAGTCGGAGGCTTTAGCAACAGAATGTGTGATGTCATAATTTAAGGATGGAAGTTAAAAATACGAATACTTCAATTTCCAATCAAATGGTGGAGCTGGCGTTTGCCCATGTGCCAGTGTTGAGCCGGGAGTTGATTGAGGGGCTAGCGATTCGTCCTGGCGGACACTATTTAGATGCAACGGTAGGAGGCGGCGGTCATAGCCGCCTCATCTTAGCAGCAGCACCAGATGTACGGGTAACGGCAATTGACCGGGATGAGCAGGCAATTACGGTTGCTAAAAATCAACTGGCAGTTTATAGCGATCGCGTTCGGTTTGTGAGAGAGAATTTCGCGGCTTACGAAGCATGTGGGGTTGTATTTGATGGCATAGTTGCTGATTTAGGTGTCAACTCTGCCCAACTGGATACACCTGAGCGAGGTTTCAGTTTTCGCTCCTCCGCTAACTTGGATATGCGTATGGATAGACGACAGCCGCGGACAGCTGCTGAAGTGATAAATCACTGGAATGAAGTACAGTTAGCAGACATTTTCTTCAAATATGGGGAGGAAAGACTATCGCGGCGAATCGCAAGACGTATAGTCGAGCAACGTCCATTCCAAACAACGACAGAATTAGCCAACGCGATCGCTCACTGTGTCCCCTCTCAATACCGCTATGGTAGAATCCACCCCGCCACTCGTGTCTTTCAAGCGCTACGAATTGTGGTTAATGAGGAATTGACCTCCCTAGAAACCTTCCTGATGCGAATGCCGACAACTCTAACCTCTGGTGGCAGGATTGGAATCATTAGTTTTCATAGTCTTGAAGATAGATTGGTGAAGCACGCGCTCCGCTCCTCACCGATATTACAAGTGCTAACTAAAAAGCCAATTACACCGCAAGCAGACGAATTGGGACAAAACCCTCGCTCCCGCTCTGCCAAATTAAGAATTGCAGAAAGAAGGGATTAAACTAGATCAAAAGTTAGAGTTTTATTACTCACCCCTCATTTCCTCCATCAACAAGATAGCTCCCAAAATCTCTGCTTCCAAGGTAGTCAGTCGCGTGCAGCTTCCAGCGTCAGTAAGCTACTGATTTCTACTACGATTTGTGCTACCGGACTAATATTGTAGGCTGCCTCTTGAATGGCACATAACTAACCAATTGGTTAGTCGCCTCTTCACTGCTTTAAGAGATGAACAACAAGCGATCGCGCGAATTCGCATCTGGGACTTTGGTGAAGATGCGCTGCTTTAGGTCTACTGGTGTGAAAGTGTTAGTTTGGTTCAGCAACATCTCCGCTCTGCCCAAAGCCAGAAAGCCGCCATCTTTCATAGCAAAGTGAAACCGGGCAATGATTCTCGCTTGGGTTTCGGAGTTAAAGTACATCAAAGTGTTGCGGCACATTAAAAGGTCGATACGGGAAATAGGTGCGTCTTGAATCAAATTGTGGCGGCCAAAGATCACTAAGCGACGCAGATCTTTGTGAAAGACGTATTGTCGTTCGTTTGCCTCGAAGTACTTGTTTAGCAGTTTGGGGGTAATATCTCTAAGTTCTCTGGATTGATAGGTTGCCTGGCGGGCGTAATGCAGGGCTTCCTCATCCATATCTGTGGCATAAATCTTGACCCGCTCTCGACACTGCTCCACTCCCAGCACTTCAGCTAGGACCATAGCCAGACTATATGCTTCCTCTCCAGAGGCACATCCAGCACTCCAAATGCGGATCTGCTCGTTCGGGTTCTTGCGTGACACAATCAGGGGTATAATTTCGGACTGTAGATATTCCCAGACTGTGTGATCCCGAAAGAAGGAGGTGACGTTAATCAAGAGGGTGTTGAATAGATGCACGAACTCTTTAGGATGTACCTCCAGGTAATCTAGATAACCCGTATAGCTCTCAACTTCGATTTCCTGCATTCGTTTAGACAGCCGACGCGTCAGCCCAGCACGCTTATAGGCACGTAAGTCAAATCCCCGGCTGTGCTTGATGTATTCTAGAAGAGTTTCAAATCGAGGGTTGAGCTTTGAAGTACTCATCTCACTCTGCACCAGTTATCACTATGCCCGCAACCACATGCTCTTTGAAACTGGCTTTTACCTCTTATAATCCTCACTTCCCCTCACTGCCTCTACTCGACGCGGTAGCTCAACGCGGAAGGTGGAGCCTTGATTTAGCTTACTTTCAACTGTAATTGTTCCCTTCATGATATGAACTAACGATTTAGTAATCGCAAGTCCCAAGCCAGTTCCAGGATATTTACGCGTAGTCGTCTGATCAACTTGTCGGAATTCCTCAAAAATGTGATCGATGTTGGCTGGTGCAATACCAATGCCAGTATCCTTAACGCTAAGTAACAGCCGCGTTGGGGAAAGTTCTCTCACTTTCACTTCTACACTACCAGACTCAGTGAACTTAATAGCGTTGGAGAGCAGGTTAACCAACACCTGCCGCAAACGAGTGCTATCGTTGACAACTTGTGGATTGTCAACAGCTACGTTAACAATCAAATCTAAGTACTTTTGATCTGCTAAAGGTCGGAGTTCAGCAATTGTTGTTAATACTAACTGAGTTAGATTAAATTCTTCGATTTGCAGGGACAGGCGACTGGCTTCGATTTTGGAGAAGTCAAGGATATCATTAATCAGTGCCAGTAGGTTTTTGCCATTGTTAAGAATACGTTCTACCATTTCCATTTGGGTAGAACTCAAGGGTGCAGTGCGTTGACGCAGTAAAACTTGAGCAAACCCGATGATAGCATTCATCGGTGTCCGGAGTTCGTGGGACATGGTGGCGAGGAACTGGGACTTCAATCGGGCAGCTTCTAATAGCTGCAAGTTCTGCTGCTCGATCTGTTGCCGATTTAATTCCAAGTCATGGTTTTGGCGTGCTAGGATTTCATTCTGGATCGCTAAGCGTTCCTCTCGTTCTTCTAGAGTGTTGATCAGTCGGGCATTGTTGATTGCGATCGCGGCTTGTTCGCCTACCGCCATCAGTAGATTTCGGTCTTCCACATCAAATGCCCTCTTGTTTTCCCAATTTCCAATTGCGAGCACTCCCAACCGCCCTGCTTGTGCTGACTCGATTGCTACGGCATAAATCGAGGCTGGCAGATCTGAAGAATTTTGGATTTTGGATTCTGACTTCTTGAACAATTGAGATTTGCCAGTTAAAAACACATGCGCTAACAATCCGGCTTTAGTATTAAGGGGATCTTGGTACAGCAATTTCTCTGTGCCAGTTCCGGCTGTAGCGGTTAAATCTAGTTGATTTGTTTGGGGGTTATGAAGTTCGATCAAACAGAACTGAGCTTCTCCTATAGCATCGCAAACTGCCCCTACCATTACTTGCAGCAGATTGGGTAGGTTAGTCAATCGCTGGTTTAGGAGATTGGAGAGCCGCTGTAGCGCTCGCAGTTGTTGCTGCTGTTCACCCAAAATAATGATGGCTTGACGCAGATTCTCGCCGATGTCTGTTGCCTCTTGGTAGAGTCGCGCGTTGTCAACTGCTAGTCCTGCTCGACGACCCAGTTCTTCTAAGAGAGCCAAGTCAGTCTGAGTGTAGGAGCGACCAGATTCTGCTGACATAAAGCTGATTGCACCCAATGTTCGCCCCCGCGCTTTCATTGGCACGCAGATTAAGGATTTAAGGTCGAGTTGCCGCAAAAGCTCCCGATATTCAGCGTCATGAGTAGCCTCTGCTAAGCTTGAGTCGGAAATTTGGGGATACACTTCTGACTGACCGTTGCGGGCGACTTGAGCGACGCCGAATGACCCGCTAGGGTTGACCGGATAGCGGCGCTGCAGCTCAATTGCCCATCGTGCCTTGGCTGGGTCAGCATGAGCTACAGCTACCAAGGTTAAAGATTGATCTGCTTCAATAGTATGGATAGTACACCAATCTGCCAACTGAGGTACTGTTAAGTGAGCTAGGTTCTCCAGGGTATTTTGGTAGTCTAGGGAGGTTGCTAATATAGCACTAGCCTCAGCTAAG
>JAFAVL010000381.1 GCA_019242465.1 Chroococcidiopsidaceae cyanobacterium CP_BM_RX_35
GAGAATTTATATTACTTTTAGTTCTAGCCTTGCCTATAGAAGAATTGCTAGCGCACCTAGTTGACTTAGCTACATTAACAGCTCAATTTGCCACTTTTTTGCTGTTGCACTTTGGATTTGAAGTTTCCATCCACGGTACAATTGTTGCTCTGCCAACAGGAGCGGTAGATGTCAATCAGGGATGTTCTGGCTTACGCGGTATAACTCGGCTCTTGCAACTTTCGGTTCTGATTTTAGCGATGACTCCCACTCATCTGATGGGAAAAATTATCCTACCAGTTGTGGCTATTTTGCTAGCATTTGTCGTCAATGCAGTCCGGGTTGCCGTCCTAGCTCTTCTCATTGCTAACTCCCATCGACAAGCTTTTGACTACTGGCATGAGGGCACTGGCTCTCACGGTATCTCTGTAGTGAGCGTCATACTTTTGTGGTTATTCTGTCAATTGTTGATCAAAGACGAGTCTAAAAATGATGTCAAAGTGGCAATCGAATAGTGAAAATGCTGCCTTTGCCCAATTCACTTCTTAGCTGCAAACTTCCGTGGTGTGACCGAACAATCGCCTGAGCGATCGCTAGTCCTAATCCAGAGCCACCAGTACTGCGGGAGCGATCGCTACTTACACGATAGAAACGCTCAAAAATTCGTGTTTGCTCTGGGAGTGCAATGCCAACGCCTGTATCTTGTACTTGAATCAGAGCGTGGTCTTGACCCCTGTCCAAACTGACAGTCACTTGACTGCCAGCTGGCGTATACTGAATGGCGTTGTCAATTAAGTTCGAGACCAAGCGATATAGCTGCTCTAGGTCACCCCTAACGAATATTGGTTGGTGTCCCTTTATATCTTTGGTCAGTTTGACAAGAGCGGAACTTGCCAACTCTTCAAACTCCTCTACCAGATCGCTGATTAAATCATTGAGACAGCAGGGCTGCTTTTGTACTGGTAATACTTGCTGATCCATACGGCAGAGCAGCAACAGATCGTTAACGAGTTGAGACAAGCGATTGATCTGGCGCTCGACAATCCTTTGTGGCTCTCGCGCCTCAAGAGCAGGTAGCACCTGCGTCGGCAGTGTAGATTCAATTGCTGCTTGGAGTACTGCCAAGGGAGTGCGCAACTCGTGGGCAGCGCCAGCTGTAAACTGCTGCATTTGGCTATCTAGATAGTCCCAGGCTTCAGTGCCATTAAGTACTCAGTCAACTACATACTTTTCTCGCTCGAGGCTACGCTTAATAAGCGCACCTAAGTCCGGCTCATCTTCAACAAAGAGGAGTCTCATGGCTGAAGTGAATTCCTTCGGGTGGGATATGAGTGTTGTTAGAGTCGGCGCTACCAAGGACAAGATTTGAATTGGTATTAGGCAATATTCCTACTGCCATAGCAACATGGAATGTGACATCAGATACACTTGCCCAGGTAAGCTCAGTGGTGAAAAGCAACGTTCTCATCTGAAAGACTCTTCTTCTGTCAACCAATTTTTAGTTCTCACCTTTATAAATAAATCTGCTACTAGATAGACTGACAGAGCTGGATGAAATTCGGATGAAATATCAGCGCTGCATTAAAAGGCTTACCGCTCCTAAAAACCTTGATAAGCTTGTGTTAGTCAACTCGGTAAAACCGCCTTCGAGGCTTCTTGCTATCGGGGGCGAGCACTTCAAAATCCCAGGTTCCTTCTTCCGAACGCATCCAGGCTCTAAAGTAACGGTTGCCTTTTGTTGCCGCATTGAGGATGGATGCCATGCTGATGCCTGTCAGTGCTGATAATTCTCTTGGCGTGAGTAATGCTCTAGTTTGACTTGTTGATTGCTCTAAAGGAGCTTGAGACTTATTCATGGGGAACTCTCACAATCCTGACGCCACTACCGTGATTGAACCTAGCGGGAACAACTGTATCTGACTAAGGGTGTTATCTGAACCCTGTCGCTCACTATACAGGGCTAAGGCTACTAGACTGAAACGGGAATTTTGCCTGTTAAGGATCTCATATTATATATGCCCCCCCACCGCATTGAATTTAAAACCGAAAACAGTTTTGATTACAGAATCGAGCTTTAGTGATTGACTTTGAACAAACGTATAATCACCTCGCAAACTAATATAGCCCTTAAGCGTTTCCAAAGCCCGTTCAGCGGTTGATTCTAGTTGCTTCTCCTAATCTCCTTTCTAGAAGTGGTAGGGAAATACTGAATCACGTCAAAATTGCGGCTCAGCAACGTATGCCAAAGTCGGTACTCTAGCTATCTTCATAAGGTATCCATCCAAGGTTAGAGCTTAAGTAAGCTAGTTGTTCAACTTATTCATTGTCCAAGTTTTTTGAGGGATAAATGCTAACAGGTTTTGTTCGTGTTTTAAACGATAGTCCAAGGTATGTCCGGCGCAATATCTTCAACATTTATGCGTTTCTAATTACTGCTAATGTTTTAGTCTGGGTTCTTACTCTCCTAGCTTTTCATCAGTATCCACTCCTGCTTGGCACTTCTCTCATCGCCTATTCCTTTGGTTTACGTCATGCTGTAGACGCTGACCATATTGCAGCGGTTGACAACGTTACCCGCAAACTGATGCAGGATAACAAACGACCTGTGGCTGTCGGGTTCTTCTTCTCGCTCGGTCATTCCACCATTGTGGTTTTGATGTCTGTCGCGATTGCCGTGACTGCTACCGCAATTAAGAGAGACTTTCCTGGTCTCCAGCAGATTGGTGGGTTAATTGGCACAAGCGTTTCGGCGGCTTTCCTGTTGCTGATCGCGATCATTAACATGATTGTCCTGTGGGATGTTTATCACACCTTCCAAAGCGTCAAGCGGGGCGGAACTTACGACGAGCGGACCTTGAACGAATTTTTGGACCAACGTGGAGTCAGGGGTCGCTTCTTCCGTCCCTTGCTGCAGCTGATAGATAGTAGCTGGAAAATGTACCCTTTAGGCGTCCTCTTCGGTTTGGGGTTTGATACGGCAACTGAGGTAGGACTGCTAGGAATTTCAGCCGCTGAAGCGTCCAAAGGTTTGCCAATCTGGGATATCCTATTGTTCCCCGCTTTGTTTACTGTCGGGATGTGCCTGATTGATACCACTGATGGGATTCTGATGCTTGGTGCTTATGGCTGGGCTTATGTGAAACCGATTCGCAAACTCTACTACAACATGACCATCACTCTGGTCTCTGTACTGGTCGCTCTGGTCATCGGCGGAATTGAAGCTCTAAGCATAGTTAGTGACCAGTTAAACCTGAAGGGTCCGTTTTGGGATTTCGTTGGTAACTTGGGTGATAACTTTGGCACCATTGGCTACATCATCATTGGCATCTTTATATTGAGTTGGTTGCTTTCGACTATTGTCTACAACGTCAAGAAATACGATGAGATTGAGGTTGTCAGTTCAACTCAACCTAACCAGGAAAGGGATAGAGATAGAAGTCAAAGATGAGGGCACATTCCACTCAGCTTTCCTTGTAAAAATCATCAAAAGACAGCCTTCAACTTCAAATATCGCAGGCTGTAACCCTCGTAAACGCTATATTTTACAGTTCTCAAGGGCTATTCATTCTGCAGGGCAATGTCACTATGAAGTTGCTGCCTTTGCCCAATTGGCTCTGCACCTGAATATTGCCCCCATGCACCAGAGCAATCGCTCTGGCGATTGATAGCCCCAGTCCGGCTCCACCAGAATGTCGAGAGCGGGCGGCATCAATCCGGTAGAAGCGATCAAAAATGTGAGCCAGAGCAAAAGCTGGGATGCCAATGCCAGTATCCTTAACTTGAACGATGACCGAGAAGTGTGTCTGCTGTAGATGGACTGTTACCATGCCCCCAGCCGGGGTGTACTGAATACCATTAGTTATCAGGTTGGCTATGAGGCGGTAAAGCTGTTCCTCATTCCCTAACACGTAGGCTGGAGGAGCGTTAGGTATGTCTAATCCAAGTTTAACTCCAGCCGCCTGAGCGAGAGGTGCCAATTCTTCATGCAAGTCAGAGAGTAGGTCATCAAGACAGCAGGGTTGGGTGGAAGTCGGAGCCGCAGTCTGATCAGCATGGGACAGCAGCAGTAAATCGGCAACTAGTTGGCTGAGGCGAAGATTCTGGCGCTCCATAGCCTCTAGAGTTTCGGGGCTAATCCACTTACCTGATTGGGCTTTGCTCAAGCTCATCTGAATCAGAGCCCGGCTTGTCGCTAGAGGAGTACGGAGTTCGTGAGCCGCATCAGCCGTGAACTGCTCCATCAGACTGTAGGAACGGTAGATGGGGCGCATCGCTAGCCCTGCTAGCCACCAGCCCGACACTCCTACTAGCAGCATGGCAACAGGGAGGCTCAAAACTAGGAGCTGGAGCAGCTGCTGCCGATGGAGGTCGAACTCGACCATTGAGCGCCCTAATTGCAGATAACCCCAGGGTTGTCCAATGCGGTTGTGCAAGTAGTCATCAATCTGGCGATAACGAGTGCCATCAGTGACTGTCAGAGTTTGCCAGCGCTGTCCTGGAAGGCTAGCTGGTAAACCATGAGGTTGAAAGTTGGACGCGGCAATGGTTCGACCCTTCAGGTCTATTAAGCGGATGTAGTAGTCCCGCTGGCGAGTAATGCCCAGCAGGTTTGTTTGACGAGCGCCTGCCCCGGATAGGACTTCTTGGATCTCCGGCTGTACCAAACCTGGTTGTCTTAATCTGGGTTGGAGGTAATCATGGAATGTACCAGCTAAATCTTCAATGGTGCGGTCAAACCACCAAGTTTCGACTACCGATAAGCAATGGTAGAGTAGCAGCCCACCAGCCAAGACGGTAAGTCCCATCACACGCACATACCAAGCCACCAGTTGCCAGCGAGTGTGTCGGAATAGCCGTTGTGAACTCATGATATAGTACCGTCAATGACGCCAGAATTTAGGCGATAGCCCACGCCAAAAACTGTTTCAATCGGTGAGTTGCCAGCACTTCTTACTAGCTTGCGGCGCAGCAGTCGCACTTGAGCTGCCACGATGTTGCTGAGCGGCGACTCACCCGTTTCCCAGAGCCGATGGCGAATTTGCTCGCTGCTAAGCACCTGATTCGGGTGTTGCATAAAGTACTCCAAAAGTTGAAACTCTTTAAGAGTTAAGTTAATAGTGTGACCTTGCTGCTGAACACTATGGGTGTCGTAGTCCAGTTCCAGGCTGCCTACCCGTAACCGCCGAGACTGGAGCTGTGGTGGACGTCTGAGCAAAGCTCGCATCCGAGCCAGCAGTTCTGGAATATCGAACGGCTTGACTAGGTAATCATCAGCCCCAGCATCAAGACCCATGATTTTATCCGTTAGGCTATCTTTGGCAGTGAGCATCAGCACTGGCAGGGAGTTGCCCTTAGCACGCAGCTGCTGGCAGAGTTCCAGTCCCGAAATCTCCGGTAGCATCCAGTCGAACACAGCCAGGGTGTAGGGAATGAATTCTGCGAACAAATACGCCCAACCTTCTCCTCCATCCCGCGCCAGATCGACTATGTAGCCCGCATCTTCTAGAGCTTCTTTCAGGGCAGAACCTAAGTCCGGTTCATCTTCAACCAGCAAGACACGCATCGTTGCCTCGTTGCTTCAAGCCTTCACATCCAACCAGAAGTCAGCTGTCACGATCTGACCGCCCCGACTGAACTGACCCCAGAGCTTGTAGCGTCCAGCTTGGGGAAAGGTAACCAAAAAACTGACTTGACTAGGATCTGAACTGGTGGCTGTAGCTAGAGGTAGAGCGTGGGCATGGATGTAGCTTTGAGCAGTGAGTTGGGATGGCTGACGCAGAATCACCAGATGTCCACCAGTTCCTAGGTAAGGTTGCAGGTTAGAAACCGGGCTTCCGGTCACCTTATCTTTTAGGGCAAAGGTCACCATGACTTCCTGGCCCGCTACTGGTGTCGTCGGCTCAACACTTTTGTTAATTGGGTTAGACAAAGAAAGGTTAGCTATTGTCGTGCCAAATGTCTTCGTGCTTGCTAGCTCTATTTGAGTTTTAGCAGGAGTTGGGGTTCCCCCCACGCTTAAGGGCAAAGCAGTCACCTGATGGCTGATCCCTACTGGTTTGAAATCGCTAAACAGCATGTACTGTCCGGCATGGGGTAGAACTGTCGAGATCTGAAATTGCCCATTGCCTGTGAAGGTAGGATGAATGTGTTCAAAAAAGCCTAGATCGTTGCTGACCACGATCAGGTGCATAAGTTTTTCTTGAGTAATTTGAAAGTTCTTAACTGGCTGTCCTTGTGGGTCTTTATATGGTAATGGTTAAGGGGAAGCTCTGACCAGGATAAATTGGCTGCTTGACGTTAAGGGAAGCTGTCGTTCGAGAACCAGTCGCAGTTGGGCTCATACTGCAGTGTTCCATATCAGACATCCCAGAGTCGGAATCATTATGATGCATCATGTCGGGCATGTCAGACATGTCTTTATCAGACTGAGAGTGCTGATTTGTCTGAGCTTGAGCGGTAACATAACCAGGCATCAGGAGCCGATTGACCCAAATCCCGCTACCCGTCAAAACCCCTAGACTAGCTAAAACACCAACAACGAGTTTTGCACTGCCTTTAGTCATAATTTCCTCCTAAAGAGAGGAGTAAAACTTCTGTCTAATTGCACGTTTACACACTTGCATGAAAATGATGTGAAAAGCCTTTAGAGCAGAAAATGTGGCAGCGCCTCAACTAGTTCTGATTTCATATGAATTTCATGACTTGTTTGTATGGTGATGACTAAAGTATCGCCATACTGTTCGCGCTATACCGTCAATTAACACAGAAAACCTCATGAACTCACTGCTAAGAAATGGTGTTTTGGTCGCTTTCTTCAGTCTGATGGCCGCAGTCTCCCTCAGCCCCGGATGGAAAGCTACGAAGCAAGCTAACGCAAAAATCGTTAGTGCTTTCCCTATCGGGGATAAGCAGATGCCAAACCATGACAACATGGGCGACATGGGTAGTGGCATGAGGACAATGGTAGATTTGGGACCAGCTGATGCCAAATACGATCTCCGCTTCATTGATGCCATGATTCCACACCATCAAGGTGCGGTTGAAATGGCGACTGATGCGTTAAGTAAGTCTCAACGACCTGAGATCAAACGACTAGCACAGTATATCATTACCGATCAAAACCAAGAGATCGCGCAGTTGAAGCAGTGGCGACAAGCCTGGTACCCAAAGGCAGGTACCACAGCAATGGTCTATGACTCTCAAATGGGAAATACGATGGCAATGTCGCCAGCTCAGATGCAGGACATGATGATGAAAGGCAATTTGGGACCTGCCAATGCCCAGTATGATCTGCGGTTTATGAACGCGATGATTCCCCATCACCAAGGAGCTGTAGCCATGGCCCAGGATGCACTCAATAAGTCTCGGCGACCTGAAATCAAGAGCTTAGCTCAGCGGATTATTACCGCCCAACAGCGAGAAATTGCTCAGATGCAGCAGTGGCGTCAGCAGTGGTACCAGCAGTAGTGAAGCGCAAATAAAAACCAAATCACAGCAGTGCGATGGAAGGTTCGTGTCCGCTTCACCTACCTTGGGAACCTTAACATTCACTAGGCAATGCTTGGCAACGTTAGTAACAGCTTACCCAATTTGGTTCGTTTCAGTGAGACTAATAAGTTTCGGAATTAATCTAATTTAATGCTGTGGCTTGAATTTTGAGACGCTTTAGTCTTAGCCCAATTAACAAACCAACGACGATAATGCCAATGAAGTAAGTTAGGGAAGTGAGCCGCACTTGTAGGGGCGGAGCAACTCCTTCAACTTCAATCGTCTGTGATACCTGAAAAGGTCGAAATTGACGTGCTGTACCAGGTTGGGGAGAAACTTCTACCTCAACTTTGTGAGGTGCTCCATCAAAGAACTCCTGCTGCCAACTCAACTGCCCTTCTGAATCAGGGACACCTCTGTAAGTAAAGGGAACCCAATTGTTCTCAAGCTGGGTAGTTCTAACGTTTAGAATAATGTCTGTTGCTGGCTGATTTGTTTGAACGTCAGTAACTTTAACTTGCAAGTTGGCAACTTTTCCCACTGTGGCGCTAACATCTCCTAATAGTTGCGCCTCAAACCCCTGCGACTTAACAATACGTTGGTTAGTAGTAGGTGATGGTTCATTGTTAGACATCTGGGGCATAGACGTCGACATCTCCGTCTGAGTCATCTCAGCGCTGATATTAACTATTAGTAGCGATATGAGCGCCAAAATTATTGCCCCACTTAATAACAATCGGACTCGCTGTGGTGCTATTTCCCCTGGTTGAGTTTGCTGCCGTCCTCCAATTACCCAACCTCCCCCTAGCCCGACCCCTAGTAAAATCACGATTAGAATGCCAAAGTAGCGAAACTTTAGCGGATTTTCATGAACAGTGAGAGCGAGAGTCTGCTGAATAGGAGCAAAGGCATTTGCAACTATTGGTTTGACATTCAGCAGGAGTTGATAAGTTCCCCTTTGGGGCAGAAGTTGTTGAAATTCCAGTTTTCCTTTAGGAGCAGTTGCCTCTATATCCAGTAACTTTGTTCCCTCCACAATGGGAAAGTCAGTTGTGAACCAAGGATTTTTAGGAGGCGTGAGAATTTGCAAGTGGATTTTGGCATTCTCTAAGGGTTGCCTTTGAGCATCCACTGCTTGCAGCGTGAACTGGACTGGAGGTTGATATTTACCAGAACCGATGACTGCTAACCCACCTAGAGCTGTGGTTGCTTCAGCTTCAAAAGGAATAACTTGATTGATGGGTGGGTTAGTTGCCATTCTCACGGATGGCTGCGGCGACTGTGAGAATCCCACTAAACCAGATAGAACTACACCCATTAGGCAAACAGCACTAATGAGTATAGGCATTTTAATTTTCGGCACCTTAATTCTGGCCTCTGCTAATTCTCTACTTAAACAATTAATGGCAACTCACCAGCAGAGTGTGGTGGCGTAGAGTATGCGTTCCATCATGGATAGAGGGATATGTACTAAAGTAGACTGTCCAAAGTGTTAGAGCGCATAGTGAGATGTAAAGCGTCGCCTGCACAGGCGTTGAGAGAGTCAAGTTTGCGGCTTTTTGCCGAACTGAGATAGTAGTAGATTGATGTGTCATTTTGTACTTTTAAGGATGAGTTTAGGGTAGTTAACATGGTGAGCATTCGGCTAGCGGACTGGCCTGTTGCTCCTTGATAGTGGTGGGACAGCTTCAGACTTACACCGAACTTTCTCCATTGCTTCTAATGGCTAACCACTACCAGAATTAACTAGGTTAAGACACATTATCGCATCCTTTGCTTTCTTGAAAGTAGCAAGGAGTATACGTTAAACTTTTATGCATCTCACAAGTACCATAACTTTACTATTTTTCCTGCATCTATCATCAGTAAAGTTGTTAGGCTATAACAGAAGCTTTCTCAAGGTAAATCCATGAGCCACATTGCTAAGCGCAGCTTCACCTCACGCCGAGTCAGCAGTCTTTTCCAACTCGTCACTGCACTAAGTGGACTGGCTCTTGTTAGCTACGGCATGCCTGTAGCCGCGCAGAGTTATAAGCTAACATCCGCTCCCATCAACCAGATGAATCCTCAGGACATCTTCAACCAAGGAATGAAGAAGACTGAGCAAGGAGACTTCAAGAGTGCGATTGCAAACTTCAATCAAGTTTTGCAAATTAATCCTACCTTTATTGAAGCCTACTGCAACCGGGGTATGGCTCGTGCTGAACTGGGAGACTATAAGGGGGCAATGGCAGACTTGGACTCGGCACTGCATATCAATCCTAACCATGCCGATGCTTACAACAAGCGGGGAACTGTCTTTGCTGAGATGGGCAATATGAAAGGCGCGCTAGCAGCATTTGATCAAGCTCTGCAGCTAGAGCCAAATTTGGCTGATGCCTACTATAATCGGGGGTTGGCTCACACGGAGCTAGGAAACCTTCAGGGGGCACTAACCGATTACAGTCAGGCGATTCGGAGCAATCCTAAGATGGCTGAAGCTTACGGCAACAGAGGATTTGTTCTCTACCGCCTGGGAGACAAGCTAAAAGCCATTACCGACTTCCAGCAGGCTGCACAAATTTTCTCTGCCCAGGGGAATACAGCAGGCTACCAACAAACGCTCAATTTCATGCAACTGATTCGGGTCCAACCAAGTAACGGTAGCCAGAGCAAAGCTGTTAAGTTCAATCTCAAATTTTAAAGTTAATACTAGTCGCACCCCGTCTGCCTGGGGTAGACTATGCTGTCCGAGTCGAGCGTGACGATTCACTATCAGCAGGGCGCGTCGAGCCATGAGTATCAGCCTCCTATCTCAGGACTCTGGTGGCATTCAGAATCGCCAGTAGTGCCACGCCGACATCGGCAAACACCGCTTCCCAGAGGCTAGCCAACCCAACAATACCTAGGGCGATAAATACCGCCTTAACTGACATGGCAAGAATGATATTCTGCCAAACAATTTGATGAGTCTTGCGACCGACTTTGATCGCCTCAGCCACCTTTGATGGGGCATCAGTCATGATGACAACATCAGCAGTTTCAATCGCGGCATCAGAGCCTAACCCACCCATTGCCATGCCCACATCAGCTCTGGCAATCACTGGAGCGTCATTAATTCCGTCGCCGACAAATACAACCTTGTTTTTTCCAGAAGAGCTGAGCAGTTTTTCAAGTGCATTCACCTTATGTTCTGGCAATAACTCAGCCACATAGGAATCTAAACCTAGATTTTGCGCTACCCTCTCGGCTACTGCTTGATTATCTCCTGTTAAAATTACAGTGTTCTCAACCCCCAGTTTTTTCAGGGCTTGAATCGCTTGTATTGCATCATCTTTCAGCTCATCAGCAATCACGATATATCCAGCGTAGAGCTGATCTACTGCTAGATGTACAACAGTACCCTCGACGTTGCAGACATCGTGCTGAATATTTTCTCGGTGCAACAGGCGGTCATTTCCTGCAATCACTAATTGATTTCGTACCAAGGCTCGGATGCCATGCCCGGCAATTTCTTCATAAGCTTCAACTTGGGATGAGTCGATTTTTTCACCGCTATAGGCATCCCGGATAAATTCGGCCACGGGATGATTAGATTGTGACTCTACCTCTGCCGCC
>JAFAVL010000406.1 GCA_019242465.1 Chroococcidiopsidaceae cyanobacterium CP_BM_RX_35
GTTTGATAATTCACAAACACGAAAACTGTCCTCACACTACATATTGCTTTGAATTAAGGTGTAGAACACAATGCGCATCGCTCACGACATCACAGAACTGGTTGGTCATACGCCTCTTGTCCAGCTCAATAAAATTCCACAGACTGAAGGATGTGTTGCCCGGATTGTAGTGAAGCTGGAGGGGATGAACCCAGCATCTTCTGTCAAAGACCGGATTGGTGTGAGTATGATTCAAGCAGCTGAAGCAGATGGCTTGATTCAGCCAGGCAAAACCATCATCGTTGAACCTACCTCTGGCAATACTGGGATTGCTCTAGCAATGGTGACAGCGGCAAAAGGCTACCGCTTGATTTTGACCATGCCTGATACGATGAGTATGGAGCGGCGAGCCATGCTTAAAGCTTATGGGGCTGAGCTAGAACTCACCCCAGGTATGCATGGTATGAGGGGGGCGATCTCTCGTGCTGAAGAAATTGTTGCGGCAATTCCCAATGCGTTCATGCCGCAACAATTCCGTAATCCAGCAAATCCTCAGATTCATCGGGAAACAACAGCAGAAGAAATTTGGGCTGATACCGATGGTGAAGTAGATTTCCTAGTTGCTGGTGTTGGTACTGGTGGAACATTAACTGGGGTAGCTGAAGTCCTCAAAGCGCGAAAACCTAGCTTCCGAGCAGTTGCAGTGGAGCCTGTTGGTAGTCCAGTGATTTCTGGAGGCAAACCAGGAGCACACAAGATTCAAGGGATCGGGGCTGGATTTATTCCAGAAGTTTTGCGCAAGAACCTGATAGATGAGGTACTTACAGTTACAGATGAGGAAGCAATTTATTACGGCCGTCGCTTGGCAAAAGAGGAGGGCTTGTTGTCTGGTATCTCTTCAGGAGCGGCTTTAGCTGCTGCAATCCGAGTAGCAAGACGGTCAGAGAATGCCGGAAGTTTGATTGTGATGATACAACCCAGTTTCGGCGAACGCTATCTAAGTACCCCGTTGTTCCGAGAGTTGGAACAGGTAGAAACCCCCGTCTTAGCTTAAAATCATCTAGCTAGCTTCCTAGCCTTGGGAAATGGGTGCTTGGGAGGATTGGTGAGGGGATCATCCTTTATGAGTTTGCAGAACAATCTAGTAAACAATCATTTCGGATTTGGTTTTTCAAGCAGATTGGTGTTAAGTCTGCTGCTGACTCAAGCACTGCCTGCTGCCACACTCATACCCCAAGAAATCTTTATTCCCCAACAAATACGACCTTTACCTGGTCGTTTAGATCGGGTACCTGGGTTTAACAGCAATAACCCAGAGGTTGTTAAGACCGAAGGAATTCTGCTTTCCACTTTCCCTGAGCAGGGTAAGCGAGTGCCAGCTGCCCATCTCAACTTTCCGTTCCAAGGACGTTTTGATTTCTTCTCTCATCACATTGCTAGAGCAATTGAAACTCCAAACAACCTGCGAACTCTCTACCTGGGTGCGATTGTCTACAATCCCAGTTCCCGCGCTATCGACTTGGAAGTGTTGCAAGCCGCTAGCTACCTTAGTCAACCAGATGCTCCTTTTATTCAGCTTGCCCCTATCCTAGACAATCAGTTGGGCAATATTTACACTGGACCAGGCGATCGCGTGACGAATGAGGTGCTGCAGGGGCGAATACAGGAGGGATGGTCTGCCCAACTGGTCATTCCGCCTAAACAGAGCCGGATGCTAATGAATCAACCCATTCCAGTACGTTCTATAACGCCACCGCTGAATGGTCGCTCTACCTTGGTACGACTGCGCAGCAATGGTCTGGTCTATGTAGCGGAACTCGCCATGTTTGCTAAGTTAAATCCAGACGGTAGTGAGCGGGCACCTACCCTAAAGGAATGGCAGACTTTGCTGACAACAGGGGATTTGGCTGGACCACGAGAAGTCGCTCCCAGTCCTCCAGATAAGTTAACAGGACCCGAAATTTACGGGCGGGTGGCAGCAGTGGCTCAAGGTTCTGTGTGGCGAGCACAAGTCACTGACCCGAACAGCCTCGATCTTGCGATTCCCCAACGCAACCAAACCTTTTCCTATGGTCTGAGTACTGTTCTTATGGGCACAATGGGGACTGGACAAGATCAAAGTGCCAAGCTACTGGTTCGCTATCCTGGCACTGCCTATGAAGCACATGGCAACTATGGTATTGAATACAACCTTACCCTGCCGCTGCTCAACAACACGGGGATGGTTCAAACAGTGAACGTGCTGTTGCAAACGCCCATCAAAGAAGACAAGCTGAGCAAACCAGGTCTGCGCTTTCGCCAACCACCTTACCCATCAGTGTTTTTTTGGGGCACCGTTCGCATCCGTTATAACGACAACAATGGTTTCCCTCAGACCAAATACTGGCACTTGATTCAGCGACGGGGGCAAATGGGGGAACCACTAGCTCAATTAAAGATGCCTCCAGGAACTCGGCGTTTGGTACAACTAGATTTCCTCTACCCACCTGATTCCACCCCGCCACAGGTGTTGACTATTCAAACTTTGAATGGTTTCAATATCCACAGTTAATAATTAGGCTCTTTATAGATTCCAGGGATCTACTTAAGAAGGCACTCCAATAGAGGGTATTGTCAACTTAATGGGATAAATTCAAAAATAGGCACCATGCTCCCTGAGCAATCAAGATTGCTCAGATTATGCAGCAGATTTCAGACCAGCAACTTTTTGCCAAGCTTCAAGTCGTTGGCGCATCTGTTGGTGATAACGGGAGCTGTGAGTTGATGTTGTTTCGGGTGGAAGTGGTCTCGAATCGGTCCAAAAGCCGAGATAAATCGTTATTTGGGCAACTTGAAAAATTGCTTAATGTTGAGATGATTTGATTAATGCTGTGTTGTCTTAGCAACAACCGTCGCACTAGAACTTACAAGTCAGCTTAATGTTTTATTTATAAACTGTTTCTAAGCTCTTGTTAGCATCCCGATTTGTTACGCTTTTTACTCAACATCGACTTTCGTTTTCTGCATTTTTTGCAAATTTGCTTCTACAGTCTGCTGCTGTGAAGGAGTCAGAGTATTCCAGATTTGATTGGTTGTGTCTTGCAGAATATTGGTAATCCTTTGTTTCTGATCTTCAGCTAAAGGTGGGTTCAGAGAT
>JAFAVL010000622.1 GCA_019242465.1 Chroococcidiopsidaceae cyanobacterium CP_BM_RX_35
GCCGCAAAGGTTCTGAGTTACGTTCTAATGCCTTAAAGGAGCTGGAGCGCATCAAATGGTTTCTGTGGCACGGCAATGTGTTCAAAGCATTGCAATCGATTCAAGACCTTGAGATAGATCTTGACGATGGCAATGAGGATGAGAAGCAGACCAAATTGCTGAAGACCTTACAAGAATTTCAAACCTATATTGAGAACAATGCTAGTTTTATTCCCAACTACGGAGAACGTTATCGGTACGGTGAGACCATCTCAACCGCATTTGTAGAATCGACTGTAAACCAGGTGATTAGCAAGCGCATGGTCAAGAGCCAGCAGATGCGATGGAGTCGGCGTGGTGCCCATTTGCTGCTGCAAGTTCGCACCAGAGTTCTTGATAAAGACCTCCGCAATACTTTCCGTCGCTGGTACTCGGGATTCGAACAAGCAGTTGATAAGTCGGAAAAAGTTGCCTAGATCCCCCGGTTTTTTCCGCTCTCCTGGCAGTCCGTTAAGTTTCGGCAATAGAGGTTTGATCATAGGACAGGTAAATTATTTTGTGCCTAGTTAGATTGTAGTGATAATTCATGCTGAAAGCCTAGAAGATATAATTGAAATTCCTCACGGCAGCGTGAACTGCTACCAGGCTTATATATTGATAACGATGCGAGATCGAGCGGGAAGGTTTAGAGCTAATGTAGCAAAAAATAAGAGAATAGCTGATGTGCATTAATCTACTCAATATTTTACGTTTGCTAGGGAAAAAGCTTTAGAATTTGGTCCGGTACTAGCCAGCTTGTATTTTGTTAAAAGCGAAGATGACGAGTGAAAACTGACAGCATCTTCTATCAGTTTTTTCAGACTTTTCCTAACATCTTCTTTGAGTTGATATGTCATACATTTGCTGAAAGCGATGATTATGAAGATGATTCTATTTAGAGCGAAGTCGGTTGTGGACCACGTGTGACATCAAGCCCAAATACGGTGGGCAGCTTAATTGTCTTACCCGTCCGCGCCGCTTCGTAGATGATGGCCATCAGTTTATGATCTTGCAATCCTTCTTCTCCCGGTGTGTACGGCTGCTTGTTCTCCAGCACACACTCTGCCATATGGTCCATCTCCAAAGCAAACTGGTTTTTCTCGTCCAAACGTAGGTCTTCTACATCCTCTGCCATGCTGTTTATTTTGGACTTATGAGCCATGGTCATTCGCAAGCCCCTATAAGCAAATGCTGGGTCGAGTTGTGCCCAAGCCTCCGAGCCGAACAGGCGGTAGCGTCGAGCTTCATGGTAACCGTAGCTAGCCGAGCAGTTGGCCAAGATGCCGCTAGGAAAGCGCATCAGAAAATTGATGTTTTCCTCTACCTCTTTAAAGCGAGGGTCCCCTGGAGTGCTGTACATAGTGGCGCTAATTTCAATGGGTTCCTCTCCTGTCAGGAAGCGGGAAGTGTTCAGACAGTAAAGACCGACATCTGGCAGGCAACCACCACCTGCTAACGCTTTTTTCAACCGCCACTGGTTGAGGTCGCCGCCTTGGTTCTGCCCATTGTCCGCTTGGATCGTCTGCACCACACCTAGCTCTTTGCGACGCACCAACTGCATGACAGTGCGGTTGTAAGGCTCGTATTGAATCCGGTAGGCAACCATCAGCTTTTTGTGAGCTTGGTTGCAGGCATCGATCATCCGCTGGCACTCTTCGGGTGAGGTGGCCATCGGTTTTTCGCACAGAATATGCTTGCCCGCCTGAGCTCCCCGAATAGTATATTCAGCGTGCAGAGCGTTGGGAAGGACAATATAGATCACATCCACTTCAGGGTTATCGCGAATGTTGTCGTAGTTCTGGTAGCTATAGATATTTTTGGGATTGATACCATACTGCTGGGCTACAATAGCCGCCTTGTCTGGACTACCGCTAACAAGAGCAACGGGCTGGCAGTGCTGACTTTGGGCAAAAGCAGGCAGGATCTCCTCTAATGCCAGTCGTCCCAGCCCGACGATGGCAAAACCGACTCGCTGCTTGTTAGGCAAAGCTGTGGGTGGTCCCCCTGACTCTTTCTCTGTAGATGCTAGCCAGGGTGGCAGTTTAATTTTGGGCAGTAGCGCTATCGGTTGTTGAGCTGCTACTGGTGACATTAGAGCACCAGCAGCAGTGGTTGCTATTGCTCCCAGACTAGTAGTTGTTAAAATCTGGCGACGTGTCAATTTTTTTGGTAACTGTTCAGACATTGGGGGCTTCCTTACTGGAATTGGTGATTGGGTGACCGCAACAGCTTGCGGAATTAACCTATTGACATCAAAGCTAGTTGGGCAGCTCCTCAAAAAACTTAGGAACCACAGCACATTATGAGGGCAAAAATTTAGATGATCGTCAAAGGTTATGTAGGCGTATTGTGACGGCTAAATGCTGTCTCATTTATACTTGATTTTGAACCAGCCAATTGTGAGATTAAAAATCAAGCCAAACAGGTTGGTAAATATAATTGGCCAGTCATGGCGCGACCACCCGTAGATTAACCACAAACCGGCTCCGGTAGAGTAAGTTAATACCATGCTTAAAGATACGTCCCTAACCGATTTCGACTTCCAAGCTTTGATGAGTTGAGGTAAGAACGCAACGGTCGTTAATGTTCCAGCAACTAATCCTAAAATTGTCATCAAGTTCATTGCTCTATCCAAAGTTAACCTTCACAAAAATCTTGACAAGTAACAATTCATATCTTAAAAAACCTAAGCAATTCTA
>JAFAVL010000726.1 GCA_019242465.1 Chroococcidiopsidaceae cyanobacterium CP_BM_RX_35
CTTTGAGTCAGTTGAGTAGCCAGCAGCAGCTCCAGCCCAAATTGCAGCAAGCCGTACTCGATGTAGCAGCGCGAATCGAGCAACTAGAGAAAAAACGCGTTTATCTCGAACGGGTGCGAGAAAAAGGACAGGAACGGCGTCACTTTATGGAACGCCTACAAGCTCACCAACGTGACTATGAGAAACAGATGGGGGAGTTGGAGCAAAAAATGCAGCTGCTTGCTTCTCCTAATGTGCCCTGTCCGTTGTGTGAGCGTCTCTTGGATGAACATCACTGGACGCGGGTGGTGGAGAAAACTCAAGCTCAGCAACAAGAAACGGCAGAGCAATGTTGGGTTGTGCGAGAGCAACTGGCGGTTTCGGAGCGCGAAATACAGGTGCTGCGGCAAGAGTATCGAGAACTATCACAAGAATTGGCAAAATACGATACCTTGCGAGAACACCGAGGGCAGTTGGCAGCTCAGCTTGCAGCTACAGACGATGCTCAGGAGCGATCGCAACAGCTAGCTACCGAAAAGCAACAGTTGGAGAAAGTTCTACAGCTGGGTGACTATGCTCCCAGTGAGCAAGCAGAGCTGCGTCAATTAGACTCACAACTGGCACAACTAAGCTATAACGAACAAGACCACGCTTTAGCCCGCAGTGAGGTTGAGCGGTGGCGTTGGGCTGAGATCCGGCAGGGGCAAATCAAAGATGCCCAGCGGCGAAGTGCACAAATCGCGGCGCAACGACCGGAGCTATTAGCACAGGTCGCCGATTTGAAAGCAAAAATCGAGCAGCAAAAATCTAATTCTGACTGTTGCAGACAGATCGCGGCTCTCGATCGCTACATTGCAGAAATTAGCTATATTGCAGAGCAGCACAATGCTATACGCGTTGCTCTGCGTGATAGCCAGTTCTGGCAACTACGCTACCAACAGCTCTGTTCAGCCCAGCAGCAATATCCCCTGGTTCAGAAGCGATTGGAGGAGCTAACCCAGCTTTTGCAAGCTAGAGTAGCGGAAATGCAAAGGCTTGATGAACAAATTGCTACCCTGACTCACCAGCTCGAAGAGATACCAGATACCACTGACCAAATCCAAGCTTTAGAGCAGCAGCTACAAGAACGGCGGCAGCAACTAGATGAGCAGCTAGGGCAGCTAGGTCGTCTCCAGCAGATGCTGACTCAGCTGGCAGCGCTCCAAGCTCGATCTGAGCAGCAGCAACAACAACTAGCAATCGTCCGGCGACACAATCTGGTCTATCAGGAATTAGCCATGGCTTTTGGCAAAAACGGTATTCAGGCACTGATGATTGAGAACGTGTTGCCTCAGCTGGAAGCAGAAACGAATCAGCTCCTTTCCCGGCTGAGTGCTAACCAGCTTCACGTTCAGTTTGTGACTCAAAAAGCTGGGCGTAGCGGTCGAGCGTCAGCCAAGAAACTCTCAAAGCTGATTGATACGTTAGATATTTTGATTGCTGATGCCCGTGGGACTCGACCTTATGAAACATATTCTGGTGGAGAAGCTTTTCGGATTAATTTTGCGATTCGTCTCGCTTTGGCTAGACTGCTGGCTCAGCGAGCTGGGGCGGCGCTACAGCTGCTCATTATAGATGAAGGCTTTGGGACGCAAGATCGAGAAGGCTGCGAACGCTTGGTAGCTGCAATTAATGCGATCGCCTCCGACTTTGCTTGCATCCTGGCTGTGACTCATATGCCCCATCTTAAAGAAGCTTTCCAAGCTCGGATTGAAGTTAGTAAAACTCAGCAGAGTTCTCGACTTAGCTTATCGATTTAAGCTTGCTCAACGCAGCCGCCGGAGCTGCCTCCGGCGGAACGTTGAGTTGAAGACATTGCTACTCTCTTACAAGAAGTAGTGAGTAGGGAGTGGGGAGTAGGGGAAGACATATACGGAGGAATTTAGGAAACCTTGAATTGGGAAGGAACTATGATGCAGCAAGGCTCTGCGGCTCGCAAGGATGAGAAACAAGTGGTGGAGGCAAAATCGCCTGAGATTCAATTGCTCGTACTAGATATTGACGGCACGATCGCTGGAGAGTCTAATGAGATTCGACCATCAGTACGCCATGCCATTCGTTCGGCGCAAGCCCAAGGCGTTCAGGTTGCGATCGCAACTGGTCGCATGTACTGCTCCGCCTTACGGTTTTATCAGGAATCGGGCTCCACTCTACCGCTTGTTGCCTATCAAGGTGCTTGGATTCAAGACCCTGCCACTCAACGACTTCATCGTCACTGGCCTGTTGCTAGGCAAACCGCACAGCAGTTGCTAGACTACTTCGAGCAGCCGCAACTGCGAACTCTGCTTTCTGTTCACTTTTACATCAACGATCGGTTGTATGTCCGGGAATTAACAAAAGAAACCCAAATTTATGCAGAACGCTCTGGCATTGCACCAATTGCTGTGGGTGACTTGCGCCAAGTCTTGCAAAATGAACCGACAAAAGTTTTAGCATTGAGCGATGACACAAATGTCATTGACCAGTTGTTGGGAACTTTACGGCGGCAGTACACCCCGGCTGAACTGTACCTAACCAAATCTGTTGCTACCTTTTTTGAAGCTACTAACCCCTCTGTTAACAAGGGTGCTGGAGTTCGTTACTTAGCCGAAGACCTTTTGGGTCTGCAAGCCGCTAATGTCATGACAATTGGTGATAACTTCAACGATATCGAGATGCTTGAGTATGCTGGGCTCGGTGTTGCCATGGGCAATGCGCCAACAGCGGTTAAGGCTGTTGCTCAGTGGGTGGCTCCCGGCGTAGAACAGGATGGTGCAGCGGCAGCAATTGAAGAATTTGTGCTGCGAACCTGACATCAGAAAGGGCACCGACGACTGACCGTGTTTCGTCTCGGTGCCCTTTCTAGTTCGCTCCTCACACAGGTACCATAATAATTGAAGTCAAAAGCATTTTAGAATTTTTTAACAAAAATTTATGTCTTATAGGAGATGAGGGATTATGGCTGTGAAGAAATAGAAAGACTGGGTAGATTGTAGCCTTTATTTCTTGGTAATCCCTGAGTCAATCACCTGTTTTTGAACGGAGATTAATCGGTTGCATCTGTCTTGGGGCATAACTTTCAGTAATACTGATGAAAATGAAAATTATACAAAATTTAGCAAATGTAAAGTAAATTTTGCTACTATGATAATACAGTAAAGATAAATCTAGAGTGAAGCTAGCTTCGTTATTCACTGATGGTTCAGGCTTAAGGCATGAAGTCCAGCCTGTTGCCACACTGGCACTCCTGCAAGTCTCTTCCGACTACCGTGTTCATAAATAACCGCTTCGACGACCATGCATTCTCCATCAATTTCAGAGCCATCACGACCTTTTCTGACCTGGCAACGTATTCTTGACTGGTCCCAAGAGCATTACCGATTCCGCACCTTTAGCAAAGATGAGCGCA
This sequence comes from Chroococcidiopsidaceae cyanobacterium CP_BM_RX_35, assembly GCA_019242465.1. The sequence continues at coordinate 3,407 of JAFAVL010000726.1, forward strand.
TTCCTGCTCGACCTGGACTACTGTATCTAGTACAACGGGGTGCCGTCCGACTTGTCGGTGTTGCTCAAGTTAGCACAGCAAGTCAGCTAACATCTCGTCGGATCAACAGAACTCCAGAAGAAGCCTTCTTAGGCTTCGTGGGAGCGGGACAACCTTTTGAGATTGTTGCTCAGTCACCCTTTACACTCCAAAGCTACGCCCATGTTGACCAAACTTCTGTTGTTTGGATGTACTGGCACGATTTAGACAACTGGCCCCACTTCCGGCGTGAGGTGATGGATGCGTTCCGCTACCAGCACCAGCGTAAGCTCCTCTGGCTAAGCGCATTAGGGCAGAGGAGAACGATTGACCGACTCTTAGGATTTCTCACTCTGTTAATTGAAGAGTATGGCGAACCGTCTGTGAGTGACACAGATCCCGATGTGTTACGTGGTTACTGTCTACCCTTCCCTCTCACTCATGCCCAAATTGGTAGCGCTATTGGCTCAACACGAGTAACAGTCACTCGGCTCATGGGCAAACTCCGCCAACGCGGTTTACTCATTACCCAAACAGATAACCTTATCTGTCTGCCAGCTGATTCTATTACTAGGAATAGTGGTTGAGCTAGCGGATTCTCACAAATCCGGCTTGTTGAATCAATTCCTGACCCTGATTTGTCAGCAGCAGGTTGGCGTAAGCCTCGCCTGCTTGCTGAGCAATTTGACCATCTTGTTTGACAACCACAAACAACCGACGAGTAATTGGGTACTGACCATTTTTAAAAGCAACTGCATTTAGCTGGTTGCGCTGACTTGGACATTGGGAAAGAGGGACGAAAGGTTCGCGGTAGGGTGGAACCAGTGCATTAGATTTACTGCCGAGTGGCAGGGGTTCAACGCTACACTGACCAACGATTTCAGGCGCAGACGCGTAGTAAATATCCCCAACGTTGGTTGCTACTGCTCTCAGGGCTTGAGTAGTTGTAGCCATGAACTTGACATTGTTACCAAATCTCTGACCGCCTAAGACGTTTTCGACGAAGAATTCGACCGTACCACTGTTTTCCAGGCGACGAGAGTAAGGTGTAATAGGCAAATTTGGACCCCCGACTTGATCCCAGTTGACCAGTCGCCCAGTGTAAATATCCTTCAGTTGGGCGACGGTTAGACCAGCAATTTTGAGGTTAGGGTTGATGACAACTGCAATCCCATCAATTGCCACCGGAATTTCCTTGAGAGTGAAGCCCATAGCCTGAGCTTGCTGGTATTCCTGGTTTTGAATAGGGCGAGAGGACTGAGAAAAAGTCAGCTGGTCATTTAACAGCATTTTTATCCCAGTGCCAGAACCAGGCGCCTCATTGATTGGTTGGGTATAGCGCAGTTGAAACTGTGACCAGACGGTTTGCATAACTGGGTCTGCTGCCTGTCGGATAGGTGCCCAAGTTGTACTTCCACCTTCGTTGAATAGCCCGCTGGGGACGTTCTTAACTGCAGCGAAAGTTTCGGCGCTGCTAGAAGGTACAGGAGGTACAGGTGTGGTAGACTCTTTGCCCGATCCACTATTGGGTGATGTAGATGTAACACTGTTAGAACTCCTGGGGGGTGTATTGATGACAAAACTACCCCCGATGCCACTATGAATGAACCACCAGATACCGCCCCCTACCAAACCACTTGTGATCAGGAGAGCTAAGACCAGTACAGCCGTTTCATTTTTTTGGGACATGTTTTTGATGAATGGCAAATAGTGCTAGAAATTATTTAAAGAATTAGGGAAAGCAATTTGTAAATTAGACGGAACAAAGCTGTCAGCAAGATTGCTGCCAATCCAGCAGCAATTGCTAAAAAGACAACTGCTGTGGGTGATAGTTGCGCCCGCAAGGCCGGAACAGATAAAACAATTGCTAGTGATATGCCAGCAATCATTAACAGGGTGAAATTTTTAATCCAACGACGGTACTGAGCAAAAATTATTCCTCCCAAACTCACTGCCGCTAACCCCAAAGTCAAGGCAGGCGAGTGCAGTAGACCGAAGAGCGCGATCGCGATCAGGCTACCCTCAAACCCACTGAAAGCTGCCCCAGCTAACAACTCAAGGATAGAAAACGTTGATGGTTGAGGGAGGACCGGGTTTAACCTGGTCATATCTGGTGGATCTGCTGAACGAGGCGATGGGGATCCTACTGGTGTTGTTTGTGTTGGCGTTAGGGCAGATAAAACCTCCTGTGCCGACTGAAAACGTTGATTCGGTGCTGGTAAAAGCATCCGGTCTAAAATATCGGCCAGACGACTGCTCACCTGAGTATAAGACCGCCAGTTCCACCCATTTTTGTAGGTGTCGTACAGCTCATTTGCATCTTTGCCAGTTAGCAGCGTGAGACAAGTTACAGCCAAGGCATATAAATCTGTTGATGGGTAAATCTCTCCCCCAGCCATTTGCTCCGGAGGGGCAAACCCAATAGAAAAAATTCCAGTTGAACGCTGAGATGCTGTACCAGCTAACTTTGCTAACTGCTTGACCGCACCAAAATCCAGCAGGTAAAGCTGACGACTTCGAGAATCGCGCATGATGTTAGAGGGCTTAATATCCCGATGAATAGAGCCCTGCTCGTGAACAAACTTCAGCACTGGTAGGATAGCCTGTAGCACTTCCAATACCTCTATTTCAGAGAACTTGCCTTTTTGCTTTAACTCTTCCTCCAAGTTTTGCCCATCAATAAACTCTTGCACTAAATAAAACAACTTTTCCTGGTTTGGGGGAGAAGCAGAGGGAACAGTTAACTCAAAGAACGCAAATAATTCAGGAATTTGTTCATGGCGTCTCCCTAAAGTCTCTAAAGCTTCTGCTTCCCGTTCAAATAAATTTTGCGCGGTTTGTAACTGATCTGGCGTCAAGTCGCCAGCAGGCTTAAACTGCTTGACTACACAGCGGCGCATTCTGGGGGTATAGCGATCGCACGCTAAGAATGCTGCACCAAATCCCCCTCTACCTAGCAGGTGTAATGGAATATAACGTCCTACCAGAATCAGCGGCATCCCACAAGCAGTACAGTACTTCTGCTGGACTGTTTTCAATATGGCGCTATCATCTATGTCTGCAAAATAATTTTGGGGACGGGGGCAACTGGGACGAGTGCAGTAAACTTCCATTTCCCTACTCCCCTACCTCCCCTACTTCCCTAATTAACTTCCTGCCGAGTGTGGCAGTGCGGCCTCCATTGCCTCTGTTGCGGCTGGCGACGCCTCCAATATATCTCTACTCCATCCCGGTGTGGCAAACTGGGGCAGAATTTCTCGGCTGAAGGCTTCCGCTGCCTTCGAGCGATAGCGATTCGGGTTAACAATCACCGATAGAGTCCGCTTGACAACGACTCCTTCAATCACAGCACAGTGCAGCATCCCCATTTGTAACTCTTTGGCGATCGCTGAGAGCGAGACGAAGGCGGCACCTAATCCTGCTTGCACCGCATTTTTAATCGCTTCTATAGAGTTGAGTTCCATTTCAACCTTGAAGCGACGCGTGTCGAGACCACAGCGAGTTAAGACTTGATCGATCACTTTGCGGATTGTTGATTGGGAGTCGAGGGCAATGAACTGTAGTTTGTAGAGATCTTCCTTTTGGATCGTTGGGAGTTTAGCAAACGGATGAAAAATCGGTAGAATTAGCGCCAGTTCATCTTCCGCATAGGGAATGATTTCTAATGAATCTTGAAGTTCGGTTGGCACTTCACCGCCAATAATCGCCAAGTCTACCTGTCCATTTGCCACACTCCAGGCAGTCCGGCGCGTGGAGTGAACGTGTAATTGCACTGCCACATCCGGATAATGTTGCCGGAATACCCCAATCATCCGAGGCAGGAGATAAGTTCCTGTCGTTTGAGAAGCACCAACAATCAGGGTACCGCCTTGGAGATTTTGCAAATCCTCTATAGCGCGACAGGTTTCCTGACAGAGAGTGAGGATTTTTTCACCGTAGCTGAGCAAGAGATAACCTGCTTCCGTTAATTGTGCCCTGCGTCCTCCCCGGTCGAATAACGGTACATCCAACTGTCGCTCTAAGTTTTGCACTTGTAGGCTCACTGC
>JAFAVL010000787.1 GCA_019242465.1 Chroococcidiopsidaceae cyanobacterium CP_BM_RX_35
GCTGCGATCAACGTTGAAATGGAGATTGGCAGTAATGAGGCGATTAAGCAGGTGATTGTAGGCGGCTTAGGGGTGTCGATTTTGTCGCGCTATGCTTTGGCACTCGAAGGGATAAAAGGTCCGCTCACTATTCTAGATGTGGAAGGATTTCCGCTGCAACTGCATTGGTACGTCCTTTATCCCTCCAGTAAACAGCTGTCCGTTGTCGCTCGCACTTTCCTGGAGTATCTACTTAATGATGGCAAGCGCCTTGCGGCTCAGGTAGATTTAGCACTTTCATCGAAGTCGTAGTCAAACAAAAGCGTTGATATGGCTTGACTAGAAGAGGACAAGGCGCAGCCGACGCAGCTCCTTCTGGTTAAGAGAAGGAGAACGTCGGGGACATAAAGAGCGGTCATTCAAAGCAAACTTGCCTAGATGCTGTTTTAGTATATACGTACTGAAAGAGGTATAGATTAAGTGAATTGCAACCATCAAAAAAACTGTGTTTTTTCTATAACTTTTCCAGGTATTATTCATTACGTCAGTGGTAAATCCTTGAGCTTCAGTAACATACACAATTCCAAGGTGGTCTAAAAAATGGAAATAACAACATTTCAATTAGTCTTTATGAGTGTAATGTCTACTTGGTTTACGGCACTCTTGCTCGGATATTTACTCAACACTTTTTTAACAGGTAGTTTTAAATAGGAACTAACTTGGTTTCACGTTAACGGACCTTCGTAGTTTGAGATACAGAGTCACGTGCAAATCTGCGTCTCAATTGATCTAGAGTCTCTGGTAGACATTGGCATGTCTGGCTCGATCGCTAGATTACTAGATTCGACACGGCTCCTGTTCGATTTACAACGAGGTAACGAAATTGCCCAAGGTTTCTCTGGCTGCCTGGAACCAGAGATGATCTCTTGTCGGGTGACTGACGGCTTGGTTGAGAAGTTCGACATTCGCTACACTCGCTGTGTTCTGGGATGTCGGTTACGCATTCGATGCAGTTTCCCATTTCTACAGTTAGCGTTTACTCACCTCTCTTTTTTGGCAGGATTGACAGTCTGCGATGCGACTGATGCGGAAATACCTCTGCTCACGGACGACATCACCCAGGTACAAACTGCCAAACAAGTTCTGTGGATTCAGGGGGGGCAGGCTCTAGCGACGGGAATCAAAGCGAAAATTGACTTATCAACCAGTCCGGGGCAATTGCGAGAGGCAGTAGAGGCAGTTGCCCGTGGGGAATTGAGTTTGATGGGCAAGTGCAGCAACTGCTCTCAGAACGAGAGTTGGAAATTATGACCCTACTCGCTCAGGGTCTGCATGATCGCGATATCGCCAGCAGCTTGAAGAGCAGCGAGAGCACAGTCAAGTTTCATATTAATAACGTCCTTACTAAGCTCAAGGCACAGACTCGTTATCAGGCACTCTACCAAGTAATTGTGAATGGCTGGATTCATTAAATTAGTCATTATTGCGAAGCTATAATCCTCACCATTGAAATTAAGTTTTTAGGGCAAGTCCTACTTTCTATCTAAGCTATTTATGGCTAGGACATGTTTGGCATATCAGCTAACGTAGTAAGTAAAGGGTTAAATGAATGTGCTATGAAACTACCTAACGGTCCTAAGTCCCCCTATTGGTTGCAGCTGATTCAGTGGATTGCTGACCCTGTAAGCTACATGGAAACTGCGGTCCAACGCTATGGTGACATTTTTACCACACCGTTTGGCAAAAATTCTCGCCCCTTACTATACGTCAGTAACCCACAGGCGCTCAAGCAAATTTTGAGTAAGGATACGAAACAGTTGACGGCTCCTGGCGAGCTGAACGACATCTTGAGACCATTAATAGGGAACCAGTCAGTGATTATGCTCAATGGTAATCGCCATCAGCGGCGGCGGCAGCTGTTGCTACCTCCCTTTCATGGAGAGAGGATGCGAGCCTATGGTCAGTTAATCTGTGACATTACAGAAAAAGTGATGGACCAGTTCCCCGTTAACAAACCATTCTTGGCTCGTGCTGCCATGCAAGATATCTCTTTGCAGGTTATCTTGCAGGCTGTGTTTGGACTGCATGAGGGAGAGCGGTATCAACTTTTCAAACAACTAACGGGTTCGATGTTAGAGCTTTTTAGATTTCCCTTAACTTCAAGCTTCCTCTTCTTCCGCTCACTACAACAGGATTTGGGACCGTGGAGTCCTTGGGGATACTTCCATCGCCAACGGCAGCAGCTTGACGAACTGCTCTTTGCTGAAATTAACGAACGGCGCGAGCAACTAGAGGTTGACCGCACAGACATCCTGTCATTACTGATGTCAGCCCGAGATGAGGCGGGGCAGCCAATGACTGACGTTGAATTACGAGATGAATTACTCACCCTACTTTTTGCAGGTCATGAAACTACAGCAACGGCACTAGCATGGTCATTGTACTGGGTTCACCACCTGAGTGAAGTTCGCGAAAAGCTGCTCAAGGAACTAGATACCCTCGGTGACTTCCCAGAGCCAGTTAGCATTTCTCGCCTGCCCTATCTCACGGCTGTTTGCTGTGAAACGCTGCGGATTTACCCAGTCGGTATGTTAACCTTCCCACGAGTCGTGCAAGAACCAATTGAACTAGGCGGTCTCCAGTTGGAGGCTGGCACACAGGTGGTTGGCTGTATTTATCTGACGCATCAGCGTGAAGATTTATACCCTCAGCCTAAGAGATTTCTACCAGAGCGCTTTCTAGAACGCCAGTTCTCTCCTTGGGAGTTTTTGCCGTTCGGCGGTGGTAGCCGTCGCTGTGTTGGTGAAGCTTTAGCTCAGTTTGAAATGAAACTGGTGCTGGCAACTGTCCTCTCACGTTACCAAATAGCACTGGCTGATGACAGACTTGTGCAACCTCAACGCCGAGGTGTCACCCTTGCCCCTGCCGGAGGTGTGAAGGTAGTAGTGAAGGGAAAACGTCAGCGTCAGAGGCAGCTGAACGAGCCAATCACCAGCTTAGTTTAAATAATGATCTCACGAATTGCTTGCGCTGTTGCTGGTGCAAGTAGGACGCCATTACGATAGTGACCTGTGGCTAAAAGGACATTACTGTAGCCAGGTAGATGACCGATGACTGGTGCTGGGCGTCCTTCAGGGCGAGGACGCAGTCCTGACCAAGTTCTCACAATAGAGGCTGTGGCTAGGCTAGGACAGAAGGAAATTGCCTTTTTCATCACCGCTTGTAAACAAGCTGAGTCTGGTACAGTATTGCCCTTGTCTGTTGGGAACTCAACCGTTGCACCTACCCAGTATCCCCCCTCTCTCACGGGCACGATATGAACATCATTACCAGTTATCACAGGTTGAAAATCCGGATTGCCTAGAGGATGACTCAACCGTAAGTGTAGGGCTTGACCCAATACGGGTCTAATATCCAGTATTGGCTGCAATTCAGCATTAGGTTGTGGCTGATTTGGGACACAATCTAATCCCGCACTCATAAGCTGCAAACATTGAACCGAACCTAGCCCCGCTGCTACCACCAACCAATCAATATCCTGAACTAGGGGCGCCTCGCAATCTGCTTCTACACTTTTTGTCTGTATTTTTCGACTTATATACTGACCGCTAGAAGTGGTAGCTAGATGATGAGCCTCGACTGTGACGCCAAAATGAAATGTGACACCGCAGCGCTGGGCGGCTTCAACCATTGCTAGGGTGAGGGCAACTGGCTCGACTTGTCTATCTTGGGGGGAGTAAATAGCAGCGTCACAGACTAAGTCAGGGCATCTGGACTTGATTTGAGCAGAGTCCCAAATTTCCAAATGCCAACCTTGAGAGCGGCGAATTTCTACCAGTTGTTCCCAAGTAGCTAAATCCGCTTCTGCATTCCTAGACTCCTGTCTAGGAAATAGAAGCTCGATAATTCCCTGCCGATTGAAGGGAATTTGACGCCCAGTCAGTGCTTCTAGCTCAGGAATCAGAGTTTCATAGCGTTGAATGCTAGCCTGGCGCATCCGCCAAGCATTGCCTTTTACTTTGTGGCTGATGACACCCATCAAAACGCCCAGCGCTGCTCCAGTCGCCCCTTGTGCTGGTGGTTGCCGATCTAAAACAGTTACCTTAATTGGGAACCTGCTAAGTTCATAGGCGATCGCTGCTCCTACTACACCACAGCCAACCACTACAACATGGCTCATGCCTCGTTTTCTGACGACCGAGGGCTTGCTTGAGGAATCAGTTGCAAGAAGTTGTTAATATCCTTCAAGGCTGCCTGATAGTTGAGCTTGGCTGCCTGAGAGTTGCTGGTTTCAGCCGCTTCCGCAATGTTGACCAAGTGGTCAAAAAACTCTCTTATTGTCTGGCGTGCCTGCTTTTGGTCATTGGGCAGGAGGTTACGGGTAGCATAAGTTAACTGTAGCCGCAGTTCCCCTAGCGGTCCGTGGATAAAGTTATTCACACCTATCCAATCACGTCTTTGGATGAGCGCCGGAATTTCATTCATGCGATCACGCAAAGCCACAATTTCTGGAATGTATTGCTGAATTTGCTGGATTTGAGCATCTGTGTAAGTTGGAGCTTGCTTGGTGGCAGTAGGACTGCCACAGCTAACAACTAACGTCGCCACAATGACTAAAATCAATGACAGAATCGACCGATAACGCGTCATAACCTAACTTGCTTTCGTTTGCTGATGAACAGTGTCATTCTAGATCGCAGATGGGAACAATCTCACCCACACTTGGTAGGAGTGTTTTTCCCATGAACGCAGCTGAACAAGCTACCAACCTGGCTCTCGCCACTAAGATTGCTAGTGTGGTAAATCTCTTTAAGTCTGAGTTTCCAGATATCAGAGCCGATCTGAAGCCCTGGCGCAATGACCCTGAAACCAGGGAGTTAGTCGATCCAGATTCCATAGATATTGGCTTTCACTTCCCTGGCAGGAGCAGATTGTTCCAGAGCCGTAGCATCTTAGTGCAGATCCGATTTTACCAAGATCCCTTGAACGACTCCCGCTCCTGCATTGGTGTTGAAGCATCTGGGTTCGATCATCGCGGTAAACGATGGCGATTCTCGACAGTGGAGGACTGGCGGTTTGAAGGAGAGAGTGTGCCAGAATTAGAAGCAGGGGAGAAGTTGAAACAGTTTTGCCGACAGATTGTCGAGTTGTTCAATCAGCCAGATGTTTAGTCAGTTCATATCCATGCTCTTCAAGACAGCCCCAGCCTTAAGAATTATTTGCCAGACGTTTTTCCTGAAACCTACCAAGACGCAACTAAGATTATCAGTCAAGAAAGGGGAAGCGAACTAGAAATCTTTCCCACTTCCTGTGAATGGACACTGCAACAGGTATTAGACGAAGAATGGTTGCCCAATGGAATGCTCTGACCTGCTAGAAACAGAAATAGTAATGTTCTAGAGCGGTTGCTTTGTCCTCAACTGGTAAGCCAAACTCATAGCAATTAATAAATGGTTCAATCACAAGGCTGCTTTAGCTTGCGCTTTAGTAAGTAGGCTGCACTTAGACCACCAAAAGCCAATGTATCTAGCAAGGGTGAAGTAGGTTCTGGAACAGCCGCTGTTATCACAGGATCAGCAGCAGCTGTTACAGGATCAGCCGCTGTTGTTACAGCACTAACAGATACACCACTCAGTACAGGACCATAAGGTCCTGTAGTAGTACTAGTAAATGTTAATGGAGTCGATGAACTTGTTATTGCCGAACCTGGTACCAGAAAACTTTTTTCGACATCGCCCAAGTTACTTCTAGTTACGTTAGTAATATCAGAAGTTAAGTTTTGTGTAAAGCTGCCGAATGAAACTGATCCTATTTTTGCTGAAGGTTTGCCATCAGGATTGCCCGCCAATTCAAAACTTAGTTGATAAGCTGTTCCTGGTGTAGTGGATATATTTTGAGAAATGCTCCCAGGCTCATTACCACTAAGATCAATGGATTGACCACCAGCATTTAGGTGCCAATAAGAGTTACTTAGAAGATCGACACTGCCAGAGGTTACTGTCCAGTCTCCCAAAGTTTGTCCTGGCAAGTATGTATTGACGGGTCCAGCTGCTAGAGGAGTTGCAAAACTAGAATTGTTTACCACATTAGCTGCATAAGAAACCCCACTTGTCAGTACAGACAAAAAGACTGCAGTAGATGAAGCTATGGAAACTCTACCAATGGCGGCTACAGAGCGTGATGCTTTAAGTGAAGCCAAGCAATTTACGAGACCTCGATCCAAAAGAGTATGCATCAATTTCATTGCCAATGTTCTCCCTGATAAATTGTGTAAATGGGCAAAATGGAATACAAGAACTTATCTTTGGAGTAATTTCCCCATGCTTGTTCATCAGCTTGGCTATTTTGAGTTGTCTTATGCCTACTTTGCACTGATAGCTAACTTATTCATCTAGCTCAGATGTTTTTCTTTTTACTGGCTTTCCTGTCAGTTGAAGGGTTCTACAAGAAATCGAAGGGAAGTACTTATCAGGGTCCAGATAGATACAAAAAACTATGCACCAAGCTGGGCTTTTAGCTCAAAATGGCTTAAACCTAACCTCTGAACGACCTCAACTTCACAGCTCACAATTAACTTAGCGAGATTCTGATCAAAATCCTAATTGATGACGAATTCTGTAACTCCTTCTTTCCAATCTCTTCAATCGAGTAGGTATCAGCTTTATTAACCATAATCCACTCCATCACAAGCGCAAAGCAATACTTTAGATAGAATGAACATCTTTCAGAAAAGCCTGAAACAGATTTTTTAGCGGAACTAGAGAGCTTTAATAAAATTTATATCCAACCTGTAAACTCTTGTCCAGTATTTCAATCACACTTCATTAAAACTTCACGGAAGCAGTCTAACTCCATTTCTTGAAGTCGTAACTCTTCCAGAGCGATTGCGCGTAGATGTTGGCTTCAACGTTCTAATTCCCCAACCAATTTGTTAGGAATCCCTTCACAACCACCAGGAATTGTGGCTCTCGTTCTGGAGCCACCCCAAGCACAGCAGTAGTAACGCACTGGCTCCGAGAGTCGCTGGACATGGGTGAAGTTAGCGTTTTCGACCACAGCACCAGTGTAAACGCCTGTTTCGCAGTTGGGCAGCTCAGTATGACTGCGAGGGGTAGCGGTTTCAGCTGAACCGTAAAACATAAGGACTCCCTTTAAATCAGTTCCAACCAGCTGAGCATTGTACAAAACGGTACGGCTAAGGTTTGCCTTTGCTAAGTTACAGTAGCTGAGGTCAGTACGGATCAAACTGGTTTCACTCAGGTCGGTCCCACGCAGGTCAGTACCGGAAAGGTTGGTTCCAGCTAGCATGGCTTTCAAGTCAATAACCCGCACACCGTAGAAGCGGTCTTCTTCATAGCCGCCGAAACCGTTGAGAATGGCTCGACCTAAACGCCGATCGCGCTTTAGAGGCGTTAGTAATTTGGAGTCGGACAAAAACCGGATTATTTTGGCTTTACCATCGGCATCCACGCTGCCGAGAATGGCAGCGGTGCGACCTTCGGCGATCGCCCGTTCCTGGGGCCAGTCTTCCAAGAGCCCTTGCTCATCTAACACTAGCTCCGAAATGCCCTGAAAGTAGGTATCAATAGTCTGCTGCTGGGTAATCAGGTTTTGCTGAACAATCAGGAAGTTTTGCTGAGTCGTCAGTTCCCTGGAAATAACGTACTGCCGCCAAGCAACATAAACAGCAACAATGGCAATGAGAATTTGCCCCACGGCTCCAACCACCTCGCCTAAGGCCCCGATCGCACCCCAGTCTAGCTGAGCAGACCAAGCCAAAATCCAGCGATTGACACCAGTGAACTGGAATAAGCCGATAACGGCAACTGCCATTCCCATCGCTGCCACCAACAGCGATCGATCTTGCGGTGAAAGCATCTCAGTTAATACTGCTTGCCACCACGGCAAAAGCACAAACAGTGACAGTAGCAGAGCCAGCAGTGTTCCTAATAAGCCAATTAAAAAGTTATTTAGGGCTAGCCCTAGAAAAACGATCGCGATCGCCCCTAAGATTATCAGGGTAATCCTTGGCTCAGCTGTCCTATTGCCACCAGTCCGCTGCTTAACAGCGAGACGGTTTTGAGCCTGCGCTCTTGAGTCGAGGAGTGGGACAGAGTTGTGTAAGGGTGATTGCCCTACCTCAATCGCTCCAGCAGAGCCCCCTTGAGGCGTTGTGGTTTGCTCCTGCCCAGTTGCCACATCTGCTGGGGCTGTATCATTATTACTTGTTTTACCCAGAGGCTCTGGCGGCAGGTCGCGAGGGGACTTGACCTCTGGGGAGGAATTGGGTTGGGAAGAATTAGAGTCAATCGTCATGCTTTTATTTTGCCAGCAGACTTAGTTCCAGGCTCCCTTTAATTTAGTTTTGGTCACCAGTCCTCTCAGATTTTTCTATCTGTACTGAGGGCAAGGGCCGCGTTGATGGCATCCATTGCTGAACTTTGCCGGATCGCATCGGCGCTGTCAAACGCACCTTCCCAGCAGAGACCAAATTGATTGGCATGATTAAGGCTTTGTGCCCAAACTGAGTTGGCATTCTTAGTAATAAATTCTCTATATTTCTGTCTGTTGCTAGCTTGGTGAATGTGAAAGCACCTGCAATGTGAGAGGTGTTTTAGAGGCATGATTGAGATCAAGCTGATCGGTACTGTTCTTGAAAGTGCCACCATTAAAAATCAACGTCAGGTGCTGGAGAGTTGTTGTAAAGTCTGATAAGCAAAAGAGCCCAGGTTGTTTACTGCAGGCTCAGGGCAACTTTATGAAAACCTGATGTCTCTTAACTATCCCTACTTTAACAGTAAAGATGAATCGGCTACTTTAGCGCAATTCCCCGGTGTTACCAGCCAGATCGAGTCTGGCAGCAAAGTCATCTCCATAACCTTCTTCACCATGTTCGCTAACATCGACCCCTTGTTCTTCGACCATCGGTTTGACTCGCAGTTGCATGACTAAACTTAAAAGTTTGAGGATAACAAAAGTACCCACAGCTGCGACAACGTAGGTGGCTGCAACACCAATAAATTGCTTGACCAATTGCTCTGGATTGCCGTAGAGGAGACCATCAGCTCCAGCCGAATTAACGGCTTTCGTGGCAAAGACCCCAGTCAGCAGGGCTCCTACCGTACCGCCGACGCCGTGGACAGGATAGGTGTCCAGAGAGTCATCAAACTGGAGTTTAACCCGAAGACTAACCGCAAAAAAACAGCAAACGGAGGTGATTGATCCGATAAGAATTGCCCCTATGGGATTCACATATCCCGCCGCCGGAGTCACACCTACTAGTCCCGCTAGAAAACCAGTAGCGATCCCCAGTGCAGTTGGCTTACCCCTCAAAACCCACTCGAAGATGACCCAGGTAAGACCAGCCGCAGCGGTAGCTACCATTGTGGCGACAAAAGCCACTGCTGCCAGCGCTCCTGATGCTAATGCGCTACCAGCGTTAAATCCGAACCAGCCAAACCACAGCAGCCCAATTCCTAGTAAGACAAAGGGCACGTTATGGGGGGCGTGCGGTTGCACTCCATAGTCTCTGCGCTCCCCAATCACCCAAGCGGCGACCAAAGCCGAAACACCAGAGCTAATGTGAACGACTGTACCTCCAGCAAAGTCGAGAGCACCAAGTGCCCCGATCCAGCCTTTGCCCCAAACCCAGTGAGCTAAGGGCGAATAAATCAAGGTAGACCAAATGAGTACAAACCAGAAGTAAGCCTTA
>JAFAVL010000051.1 GCA_019242465.1 Chroococcidiopsidaceae cyanobacterium CP_BM_RX_35
TAGAATTCTCCTTCTATTAATTGCAAAAAACAAGTTGGCGAATTAGCCCCGATCTTTAAATGGGGCTGCAGCTTAAAGGCAGCATTGTTACGCTCTCAACTATTCTTAGGACCGAGACATTAGTCTTAATGTCAAAGTGTCTAATTAGTAAAATCTGAGAAAGGCAGTTTCGACAGCTGACTACATGCTATAAGCCATGAATAGCCACTATCTTGCCACGTTTATTTCTGTTGCTATTCTCTATATAGCTTTAATCTTGTGTAGACAAGTTCTTGGAAAGTCAACTTAAACCGCCGTTACATGGCAGTGCCTGCGTTGAACACCTTCCGCGGTCAATTCGCAGATCCAAGAGCTAGTTGTAATGAAATAATTCCCTCTCGCTAGGGCTGTTAAAGCGCACTCTAGGTGTCGTCGCTAACAACTTGTACCCGCAATATATGTACTGCTTGACGGGTTGGTAGTATTAACTGTAGCTACCATCTGTAAACAAGATACTAAGAATCTACTGCTTTTGTCAAGTGTAAATAAATGCAAGTATGTCTATGACCAAGCCGAGGAACGCGTAAGCCCATGCAGGTGTTGCTGCAAGTGTAGAGCCATTAATCTTCTGTTAAGGTTTCAAGCTTGATTCAATCTGGTGTTAGACAATATCCCTACAAGCTACATAACTTTTATGCAAATTTTTAACCAACCTCTTCAATCAGAAGCCCAAACCCGCAGCCGCATCTTAAAAGCGGCACAGCGGCTGTTTGCCCGTCAGGGCTATGACGGCACAACAACCCGTGATTTGGCACAGTCAGCTGGAGTGGCTGAAGGTACCCTATTTCGCCACTTTGCTACTAAGAAGGCGATTTTGGTTGAGGTGGCAACACAAGGCTGGATAGAAATTCTCACCGATCTGCTGACAGAACTGAGTGAAATGGGCAGCTACAAAGCTGTGGCTCAGGTAATGCGGCGCCGCATGTGGCATTTTCAGCAGAATGCAGATATGATGCGGGTTTGCTTTATGGAGGCGCAGTTCCATCCAGAGTTACGCGATCGCATTCAATCAGAAGTGATTACCAAAATGACCAGCGTAGCCGAAGCCTTCTTCCAGACTGCTATGGACAAAGGCATCTATCGCCCGATGAATCCTAAGATTGTTGCTCAGGTATTTTTGGGGATGTTTGCGATCGCTGGATTCAGTCACAACACCCTGGTAGAACCAGATGCTTCCCCCCAAGTGCTGCAGGAAATGGCGGAAGGATTGGCGGAGATTTTCTTGAACGGGGTGTTGGTGGAAAAGGGAGCGAGCATTGGGGCGTAGGTCAACGGTACACCGCCGTGTACCGTTGACCGCCTTCGGTCAGAATTAATAAACGACCCTGATACTAAGCCTTCCTCATGCAGCTCCAAAGCGTTCCCACTTCCCTTGCCGATACCCTACGCCATCGCCGTCAGAGACTCGCCCAACTCGTTCATGTACCAGTAATTCTTTGGTCAGGAAGCGAAAGTCCGCGCAATTTTCCGGCCAACACCTTTCCCTTTCGAGCTAGCAGTCACTTTCTCTACTTAGCCGGACTTCCCTTACCAAATGCAGCAATTCGACTGGCAGAGGGGAAACTAGAGCTATTTATGGACGATGCCCCGCCTGGCAGTGCCTTGTGGCATGGGGCAATGCCAAAACGTGAGGATATTGCCCAGTCGATCGGGGCTGATGCTGCTTTCCCCATGGCAGTACTAGAATCACGGGTTGCCAATGCTGCAACTATTGCTGTGCAAGACTATCCTACTCAACTAGCACAGGCGAAATTCCTCAAACGAGCAGTGACACGAGCAAATGCCCCCTTGTTAGAAGTTGATATGCAGCTAATCCAGGCGATGATATCGTTGCGGCTGGCGCACGATCTAGGCGCTTTAGCAGAGTTGGGTCAGGCGGCAGCTATGACTGTAGAAGCTCACTTAGCTGGAATGGCTGCAACTCTGAGCGCCCAGATAGAAGCGGATGTGCGTGCTGCGATGGAGCGTGTCATCATCTCCCACAACATGACTTGTGCCTACAGCAGCATTGTCACTGTGCATGGCGAGGTCCTCCATAACGAACACTATCACCACCAGCTGCAACCAGGAGACTTGCTACTGGCGGATGTTGGGGCTGAAACATCAATGGGTTGGGCAGCTGATGTAACCCGCACTTGGCCTGTTTCAGGCAATTTTTCTCCCACACAGCGAGATATTTATCAGGTTGTGCTGGCGGCGCACGATACCTGCATTGCCAAAGTCCATCCTCATGTTGAGTATCAAGATATCCACCTGCTTGCCGCCACCATCATTGCTGAAGGATTGGTAGATTTGGGCATTTTACACGGTCAGCCAGAAGACTTGGTGGAGATGGATGCTCACGCGCTTTTCTTCCCTCACGGCGTTGGTCATTTACTAGGATTAGATGTTCACGACATGGAAGATTTGGGAGATTTGGCTGGCTATGAGTGCGGGCGGGTAAGGAGCGATCGCTTTGGCTTAAATTATCTCCGACTTAATCGACCCTTGCATTCTGGAATGCTAGTGACAATTGAGCCAGGGTTTTATCAAGTGCCAGCGATTTTGCATAATGCAGAACTGCGGTCGAAATATCAAGGTGTTGTAAATTGGGAGCGCTTGACTCAGTTTGCTGATGTGCGCGGCATTCGGATTGAAGATGATGTTTTGGTTACAGAAACAGGCAGCGAAGTTCCGACTGCAGCGTTGCCAACTGCTGTAGATGACATTGAGCAGTTAGTGAGAGAAAAACATCCCTAATACGATGAACTAGGATCGTTAACTCTGGGGTAAGTAAGATGCAAAATTACAGACTCGCTCAACAAATCCAGTTCATTGTCGAAATTGATAAGCTCAAGCAAATCTTGCGGCAAACTCTGCTTACAGACGGATCGCGTCAGGAGAACAGCGCCGAACACTCCTGGCACCTAGCATTGATGGCAGTTGTCCTAGCTGAGTATGCACCCGTTCCTGCCATTGATGTCCTGCGAGTCATTAAAATGTTATTGATTCACGATTTGGTTGAAATCGATGCCGGTGATACTTTCTGCTACGACGTGCAAGGTAACCAAACTAAGGCGATACGGGAAAATGAAGCTGCCACCCGGCTCTTTGGGCTGCTGCCGGAGGAGCAGGGGGCAGAATTAAGAAGTCTTTGGGAAGAGTTCGAAGCCCAAGAGACTGCTGCTGCCCGATTTGCAACAGCACTGGATCGCTTGCAGCCCCTACTACATAACCAGCAGACTCAGGGAGGTACTTGGCGAATACACAGTATCACCGTTGACAAAGTGCAGCGACGGATGCAGCCAGTTGCAACAGGTGCGCCTGCCCTTTGGTCATTTGTTCAACAGGTGCTAGAGGAGTGTATTATGGCGGGCTACCTTCAACGGTAGAGATAAATATGGATATTGATAATAGGCTTGCCTACAAAGCGTTAGCACTTCAAGTAACGTGTCATGCAATCAACCAAAGTCGCGATCGCTCTTGTGCACGATCGCTAATGCAAGCCACGATCGAACGCTTAGGACAACAAATTGCCGCGAGTCTTGCCTTTATTGGGTCTGACTGCCGTTTGGTGGTGTTGCCAGAGTATTTTCTCACTGGCTTTCCAATGGGTGAATCTTTGGAAGATTGGGCAGAAAAAGCCTGCTTGGACATG
Source organism: Chroococcidiopsidaceae cyanobacterium CP_BM_RX_35 (assembly GCA_019242465.1). Next base: position 3,677 of record JAFAVL010000051.1, read on the forward strand.
GCAGGTGCAGAGTATGAAGCATTGGGAAACATCGCTCAAAAATATCGCATTTTCTTAGCGGGCAACGCCTATGAAGTTGACCCCCATTTTCCGAGTCTGTACTTTCAAACGTGCTTTGTTTTAGATCCCAGTGGGTCTGTAATTTTGCGCTATCGTCGATTGAACTCGCTGTTTGCGCCAACGCCTCACGATGTTTGGGATCGCTATCTTGAGCAGTATGGGCTGGATGGCGTCTTTCCTGTAGCTAAAACTGAGATTGGTCATATGGCCGCCGTGGCATCGGACGAGATTTTATTTCCTGAAGTGGCACGCTGCTTGGCAATGCGTGGCGCAGAAGTGTTAATCCATCCGACCTCAGAAGTATCTGGACAACCGCGATCGCCAAAGGAAGCCGCCAAAATTAGCCGTGCCGTCGAGAATATGATGTACGTGATTTCGGCGAACACCGCTGGAATTGCAAATAGTTCAATTCCGATCGCTTCTGTCGATGGTGGCTCTAAAATTGTGGATTACCGTGGATTGGTGTTAGCAGAAACTGGAGCGGGTGAGAGCATGGCAGCGTTTGCAGAAGTTGATTTAGCTGCATTGCGTCGCTACCGCCGGCAACCGGGATTAAGTAATTTGCTCTCGCGTCAGCGATTTGAGGCTTATGCTGATAGCTACAACCATTCACACTTTTATCCCAGTAACACTATGTTGAATGGTTCGGTTGAGCGGAAACATTTTATCCAAACTCAATTGGCAACGATCAAGCGTTTAGCTGAACTTGGGGTGATTTAATTGAAGCGCTCGTAACAGGCGCTCAACTGTTGGAGGATTTGCATCATGTCAAAAATTCCTGTTCGTAATCCTCGCACTGGAGCAATCGATTACTGGATTGCTCCACCCACTTCAGAACAGCTTTCTGAACAATGCGATCGTCTCCGTGCCATTCAAACTTCCTGGCAAGCAGCAGATTTAGATCAACGGATCAGAGCATTACAGCAGTGGAAACAAGCGATTCAACGTCATCGCGAAGATCTTGTTCAGGCATTAGTGGCAGATACGGGTCGATTGGGAGTTTCGGTGTTAGAGGTTGATTCTGTATTGTCGAGTCTCGATCGCTGGTGTCAGCTTGCTCCAGAACTGCTACAAGAAACTGAGAAACCGACTGCGATTCCATTTATTCATTTACAACAAAATTCTGTTCCTTATCCGCTCGTTGGTGTAATTAGCCCGTGGAATTTTCCATTGTTACTAGCGATGATTGACACGATTCCAGCACTATTATCCGGTTGTGCTGTAATAGTGAAACCAAGTGAAATTGCACCTCGATTCATACAACCATTACTAAAAACGTTGAATGAAGTTCCCCAGTTACGAGATATATTCACATTTATTGAGGGGGCTGGAGACACTGGAGCTGCTTTAATTGAACAAGTTGATCTCGTTTGCTTTACAGGCAGTGTCATGACTGGGCAAAAAGTTGCAGAAACTGCTGCAAAGCGATTCATTCCTGCATTTTTGGAATTGGGCGGCAAAGATCCCGCAATCGTCCTCGAGTCTGCGAATCTGGATCTAGCAACCTCTGCCATCTTATGGGGGGCGGTGGTCAACACGGGGCAATCTTGTCTCTCGATCGAGCGGATTTATGTTGCTGAAGCGATCGTAAAACCGTTTACAGAGCAGCTCCTAACCAAAGCAACACAGCTCAAGCTCGCTTATCCAACAGTTAACAGTGGCGAAATTGGTCCAATCATTGCTGAACGACAAGCAACGATCATTGCCAACCAGTTGCAAGATGCGATCGAGAAAGGCGCACGCTTGCACTGTGGTGGAGAAATTGAAAATCTGGATGGTGGATTATGGTGTTATCCTACTATTTTCACCAATGTTGATCATACCATGAAAATCATGACAGAAGAAACATTTGGTCCATTGATGCCAATCATGTCATTTACAACTGTAGAGTCAGCAATTCAACTGGCAAATGATACAATCTATGGTTTAAGTGCAGCAGTTTTTGCAGGTTCCGAAGCAGAAGCATTAGGAGTTGCCACTCACATTAAAGCAGGCGCAATCAGTATTAACGATGCAGCACTTACGGCATTGATACACGAAGGGGAGAAGAATGCATTCAGCTATTCTGGAATGGGAGGATCGCGCATGGGATCTGCCGGTTTGAAACGATTTATGCGAAAACAAGCATATTTAATTAAAACACAACCTGTGACTGATCCGTGGTGGTTTGTATAAGCTATTGTAACTAGGAGGTAATTATGGCAAATATTCGTGACGAAATGCCTGTTCTTGCCCGACATGAAGGGGATTGGATTGGAACATATACCGTAATCGATTGTACCGGAAACTTACTTGATCAACACCAATCACATTTAACTTGTGAATTTCCTACAGATGATCCTTCAAAGTATTATCAAACTAATCGCTACACTTGGGCAGATGGCAAGCAAGAAGAACATTACTTTCCAGGAACATATCACGACAAAAAGCTTTGGTTTGATACCGAGCGTATCAAAGGTTCAGCTTGGGAAGCCGATGTTTCAACAATTATTCTCCGATTTGCTT
>JAFAVL010000152.1 GCA_019242465.1 Chroococcidiopsidaceae cyanobacterium CP_BM_RX_35
ATGTGAATGGCAGATGTGGTCTTGGCTACGCCACCCTTGTAGGAGGCTACAGTGACTATCAATTGCCCGTACTTCCTCTCTAACTTACACTTCGCTCTTCGTATTGTCTTACGAGAGAGTATCGCACCCAAATGCCGAATTGACAAAATGGTGGTTAAGTGATGAGTCGAAATGCTGAATCAACGAGTAACTGAATTAACGAGTTATTGAAATTACGCATACGCAAAAATACTTTTTCAGAAGTGATTCTCTCATGCTCACACCCTCCCCCCCAAACCGGAGCCCACCAAAGTTTCTGCATTGTCGAGAATCAAAGGTCAAGTATCGCTCAATAATTAGTTGCTTTCTGGCTTCGCGCCATGAGGTTATATATTGAGCGAGCGCTTCCAGTTTTCCAAAATTGCCTCTGCAATCCACTTACCCCGGTCTTTGATTAAGGTATCAGCCAGAACAATCACCTCTTCAACGGTTCTATCTGAATGGAGTGAGAGGACTCCCGTTACAAGTGAAGCTTTAACGGGATGATGAATCACGACCAAAAAACAAACCGAGCGAAGCGAGTCTACATAACTTGACGACTTGTGTAGAATAGCTTAAGATCAAAGAGTATCCAAGAGGTCGAGAGGATGCTTACACTTAACTACGAATTCAAACTCAAGCCTACAAAAGAGCAGATTTTGATAATTGAAAATATCTTAACTGCTTGTCGTAAAGTTTGGAATTATGCTTTGCGAGAAAGGAAGGATTGGGTTAATTCCCGTAAGTGTAAGGTTAATGCTTGTTCTCTTGAACACGAGTACATCATCAAAGCAGATGAACCTTTTCCTGATTACCACATTCAAGCAAAGAGATTAACTGAAGCTAAAAAAACTAATCCTGAATTAAAAGCAGTTAATGCTCAAGTTCTTCAACAAGTATTACGTACTTTAGATAGAGCTTGGGCAGATATGCAATCTAGAAATTTTGGATTTCCTAGATTCAAAAAGCATTTTAGGATAAAAAGTTTTGTTTTTCCTCAACTAAAGGGAGAAGTTTTCAAAGGTAATCAAGTTAAGCTTCCTCAACTTGGCTGGATTAGGTTTCACCAGTCTAGACCAATACCAGAAGGCTTTGCCGTCAAACAAGCGAGGGTCATTAGACGGGCGACTGGATACTTCGTCATGCTGTGTTTACAGTTAGATGTTAATGTTCCTGCTGTGCCGTTTCAAGGACATTCTATTGGAGTCGATATTGGTCTGGAAAGTTTTTTAGCTACATCAGATGGAGAGCTTGTTGCTAGACCCAAATTCTTTGATTCACTTCACCGTAAGATGGAATTGCTACAAAGAAGATTGAAACACAAGAAACTAGGTTCTAATAATCGCAGAAAGCTAAATGCCAAGATAGCTAAATTGCATCAGAAGCTCTCATCTACTCGCAAAGACTTTCACTTTAAGACGGCACATTATCTTTGTGACCAAGCCGGAGCAATATTTGTAGAAGATATTGACTTTAGAGCTTGGGCTAAAGGAATATTTTGCAAACATACTTTAGATGCTAGTTTTGGTCAGTTCTTCACATTATTGAATTACATTGCTTGGAAGAGAGGAGTCTTCTTTGCAAAAATAGACAAGAATTACACCTCTCAAACTTGCCCTGAATGTAATGCTTTGACAGGAAAGAAAGACCTTTCTCAAAGAGTACATTCTTGTCCTGAATGTGGATATACAACTAACCGTGATGTAGCTGCCGCTCAGGTCATTAGAAATCGTGGGATTGCTGCGGTCGGACAGCCCGTGGTTGAAAATGCTTATGGACTCGTACTGACGGGGGTTAGTAGCAATACTAATCTAGTTAAGTGGGGATGATGTAAGAATCTCCCACCACAGGCGTAGCCTTGGCGGTGAGAGTGTCAAATCGATTCTGTGGATCTCTAATAGCGTTTGGTATCAACTCACGAGAGTTGCTAATACAAGTGTCAGATCGTCATCTGTCATTTTTGCGATTCGATCAGAGCGCAGTAGCGCGACTATCTGCTCTTTTGCCTCAGCCTCATTAGCGACATCCGCTAGGAAGTGAAATAGAGGGGAAAAGAACGGCGCATGTGGTGTTCCCTCATTCATTTCCAGTGCTAGCATCTGTAAACCATCTGAGAGGACAGCTATATTTGCTACTGCCCCATGCCATATAGTGACTTGTGCTGTATCCAGTCCATGAGACGAGACAAGAAAAGTTGTTTCGTTAGCGTATTCACCGCGCTGTGGAGTTGTGAGTGCGATTATGTTCCCTTGACAATCACCTAATACTGCCACTCCATCGCCTATTTGTGCTGCAGCAACAAGTTTTGGAGTGGCGATGATCACAATCAATGTCGTCGCTAAATCTCGCACGACTGCGTTGCAGGCTACAGCTTCTGCTTCTACTGCTGTTTTAGCGGCAATTAGCGCATCAGTTAACAGCAATTGCCAACCTTCATCATCAGGAGGCTGTAGCGTGACTTGGCTGGAACAGATGGTCTCAACTGCTGTCTCTGCTGCAACAATTGCCCCAACTTTCCCCAAAGCTGCAGAACCTGCACCATCAGCAACTGCTGCTACCAGAATACCTCCTGGTAAGGTTGCCCAATGATGAGCATCTTGACAAAGTAACCCCAACTTCTCGTGACTCCTGCCACAGATTGAAGCTGCTACTAACCGCCACTGGAGTAGCTCTTCAGAGGGAGCCATCCAGTGTCCATCTGGCTCTTGTTGCACGTTATTTGCCTGGACTTTCATTTCTGTTAATTGGTTGAGACCCTGATAGCATAAATTTTTCTGGGTTGCGTAAGTACGAGTCGCAACTATTTTCTAGCACACCACAGATGTAACCTAGCGCTTGCTGATAGTGTTCTATATCTCCTTGTTCAAGAAAAATCTGAGAGGCTTTTTGTAAATCCTCGACTGCTCCCCAATAATCTTTATTCGTGTTTCCACTGTAGCGGGCAATTTCTGAGCGGACAAGACCTCTTTTAATATAGGCTTCGGCGCTGTGGGGGTCAAGACTCAATGCCTGGTTAAAGTCCTTAATCGCTTCCTTGTAGCCTTGGTCAGAAGCGTTGTATTGTGCCATTTTATAGCGAACATTACCGCGATTTACGTAAGCCTCGGCGTTTTTCGGAGCGAGTCGCAGTGTTTGGTTAAAGTCCTTAATTGCTTCCTTGTAGTTTTGCTCGGAGTCTTGACTGTACTGGGCAATCTCATACCGGATCAAACCTCGCTTGAAATAAGCTTCGGCATTTCTGGGCTCAAGCCGCACTGCTTGGTTGAAGTCGGCGATCGCTCCCCGATATTCCTTGTCAGGATCTCCGCTATTTTGAGCAATCTGATAATAGGCATTACCCCGGTTCAGGTAGGCGGCGGCATCGTTGGGGTTGAGTTGCAATGCCTTACTAAAGTTCTCAATTGCTCCCTCATAGTCCCCTAGCTTGTAATATGTATTGCCCTGTTGGTCATAATTGAGAGAACTACCTCTGTTGCTAGCAAGGGTAGGCACAGCTACATTTTTATCCTCTACGCTAGCAGGCATGCTGGAATCGATGGGAAT
>JAFAVL010000367.1 GCA_019242465.1 Chroococcidiopsidaceae cyanobacterium CP_BM_RX_35
GTAGGCCTAATTTGTGCTTGGCTTTCAAACTATACATCTTTCATGGTGCGTTCGCCTCCAGACTGGCGGGCTGTGCTTGCCCTTTCCAACTGGCGCTTTACTAATCTAACAACTTCCTCCCTCTCTGTCAACTACTCTGCTGGAAAAAAATTCTAAAATCTGAAAATGCTTCCTATGACAGTGTTTAAGCCACAATGGGTTAAGTGTTGTGCTGAAGCAGGTAGGGGAAATCATGAATTTTCAGTCGGTGGTTGCCACATTGCATCAGTTCTGGGGCGAGCGCGGTTGCCTAATTGCTCAGTCCTATGACATCGAAAAGGGTGCAGGTACTATGAACCCTCATACATTTTTAAGAGCCATCGGACCAGAGCCCTGGTCAGTGGCATATGTTGAACCGTGCCGCCGTCCAACAGACGGACGTTATGGGGAGAACCCCAATCGCTATCAGCACTACTACCAGTATCAAGTGTTGATTAAACCTTCTATAGAGAATATACAGAGCATCTATCTTGATTCCCTTAGAGTTCTGGGCATTCGCTCTGAAGAACACGATATTCGCTTTGTGGAAGATAACTGGGAGAATCCTACAATAGGAGCTTGGGGCGTTGGCTGGGAAGTCTGGTTGGATGGAATGGAAATTACCCAATTTACCTACTTCCAGCAATGTGGGGGCATCGATTGTCGCCCTATCTCAATCGAGATCACTTACGGACTAGAGCGGCTGGCGATGTATCTGCAAGGAACAGAGTCATTTGCGAAGATTCATTGGACAGACAGCATCACATACGGGGATGTGCATCTGCAGGGAGAGATTGAGCAGTGTACCTACAACTTTGAAGCTTCCAATCCAGAACTACTGTTAACGCTGTTTGGTCTTTACGAACAAGAAGCAGAGCAATTAACCAGTCAAGGGCTAGTATTACCCAGCCTTGATTATGTATTGAAGTGTTCTCACACTTTCAATCTCCTAGATGCGAGAGGAGTCATTTCTGTAACTGAGCGGACTCGATACATTAGTCGCATTCGTAACCTAGCACGCAAGGTTGCTCAACTATACCTGCAGCAGCGAGAGAAGTTAGGTTTTCCACTCCTGGTTAGGGACAGGTGAGGGAACTAATGTTAGCGTTGCCGCTGACTGTCACGGTGGGTTCTTCAGTTTTTGCAAAACAATCGGAAACTTCACACATGAGAATATTCATAAATCCCTAAAGCTATTATGAGAACTCCCGATGCTATTCCGGGCACACTTCCAGAAAGTTTTGCTGTGAATGTAGAGCCCAATACATATCCAATACTAATTGCTAACAAGCTGGTTATAAAAGTTAAACCAGTTGTCATCGCAATATTTAAGCCAGACAAACCTGCTCCTAAACCGTTACCCAGATTATTGATCGTTAAAGCAAACGCCAAGGTCCACGCTTCTTTAAGTTCGACTCTATTGGATTTGTCTACGTCTACTATTTCAGGATTTCTAACGTAGGTGTTAAAAGAAAACTGTTCATCCCGGGATTTGAATTCTTTTCTTCTTGCTTTTTTCTCTTTCCTTAGTGCTTCCCATATACTCCAAATTCCAATAGCTATAAGTACAGCACTTCCCAGCGCATTAGCTAGGGCGTTAGGTAAAAAATTACTAACAAGTTCTCCCGCTTCCATGGAAGTAAATGTACCTAAACCAGAAACAATAGCAATCAGCAAATTTGCTAGCAAAGCTATTCTTACTTTCTTGACACCATATGCAATACCTACAGCAAAGGCATCAACATTAGAGGATACTGCAAGTAAAACAGAAGAGAAAAAGTGACCCATACAAATGTTCTCCATCAAAATTTACAAATTTATCTAGCTTTTCTGTTGAGGAATATACTGATAGTCAACATTGAGTTAGGCTTATATAGAAGCAAGTTAATCGCTGTAGAATCGCAAAAATTATTTAAGAGCAAAACTTACTGCTTAGTTGTCTAGAACCATTTTGCTGTCGCTAAGCTTATCTTACGTGTTTTAAGAAGCAAACATTTCCTTCTAATGAGGTAAAGAGCATTTATATCTAATAGCATAAAAGCGTTTCATTCTAATTTTATTTTTCTTTAGGGCAATATAAAAAGGAGTAACACTGTAAATCGGCTAAGATTGCAGTACATAAGTGCAAGTTTTGGGCAAGGATGTGAAATAATTATAACAAATTATTAACTTTGAGAAGCTGCAATCCAGATGATAAATTTCAATGAGCTTTTAGAGCCAATCGCCGATTTATTTCAGGGTATAGGGATTTCTGAGCCGATTGTGCGTTGGGGACACCCGCTGATGATGGCAATTGTAGTGTTTGTGATGGGCAGCTTTGTGGGACTGGCAGGATGGCGCGGTAGGATAGTTACTGATGTATCTGCTGCCAGTAAGAGTCGGCTCGATCATCGCAAACTAGCACCATGGATGCTTCTTTTTATGGCTACTGGTTACACTGGTGGCGTGTTGTCCTTGGTGATGCAGCAGCAACAAATTCTTGGGAGTTCTCATTTTTGGACTGGCTCAATTGTGTTGTTACTATTACTGGTTAATGGCTCGATCTCGTTAACGGGCTTTGGGGGTAATAAAGCTGCTCTACGCACAGCTCACGCTTACTTAGGCAGTATAGCGCTTTGTATCCTATTTCTCCATGCTGTGTTGGGTTTGAAGTTGGGTATAGCGCTCTAAGGGGCAGTCGGATGGACACACTGCTGGAAGAAAAAAATGGCTCAAACGACTTTAACTGAAAATGTCTAGCTTGAGCAGGTTAGAAGTGAAATTGCCTGGTCGAATGGAATAATGATCTCTGAAATGATGATTCCCTCGGCTAATTTCTGCTCGGTGAAACTACTGAGCAATTTAACAGAGAACTATAACCTCCTAATCAAAACACCTGACATGTAAAGAGACTTAATTTCTAGACTAACAACTTCAGATATATACTTTCTTTTCTAAACTTTTAAGATTTAGTAGATATTACTATAGTTTTCTTTAGTTTAACTTCATAGAAATTCCAGTAGGATTTCAAGCAATAACTGTTAATAAGTAGCAGAAATTGTAATGACTCAGACTAGTGGTATCGTTTTGTGTCTAGCCTATATTCTAGGCTTGCTATCCACGGTGTTCTTTTGGGGAGGTTATGGCATTTTGGCTTCGGGAATAGGGGCAGCGATTCTTTTTCAGAGCCGATTGATTAAAGCACTACCGAGTGATTGGCGAATGGGACCGAAACCAACAGTGTGGCTAGCAGCTGGTGCAATCGGGCTGTTGGCAACATTATATTTTCAAGCACGGATACCACAACCAGCAGCAAACGACATCAGTAAGTCTGTTGCTGGTGACAGCTACCAGCAACAAACTGTTACTGTCCAAGGTAAAGTTTTGAGTTCACCTCACCTGACTCGGAGTCAAAGGATGCAGTTTTGGTTAGAGGCAAATCAGCTTAATGAGGGCAAAGGCAAAGAAGTGAGTGGTAGGCTGTACGTGACTGTGCCCTTACAGCAAGCAATTGGGATTTACCCAAGTGAGGCAATTTCTGTCACTGGTTTTCTATACAAACTAAAATCAGCAACCACCTCAGGTAGCTTCGATCTTCAGGCTTACTTAGCTAAAGAAGGTGCCTTTGCTGGTCTTAAGGGTCGTCAAGTTAACCTGTTAGCAGAGACAAGGTCGAAATGGAAATGGTGGGCTATTAGGCAACGAATCATCCGCGCTCAAGGGCGTTGGTTAGGTAGTCCTGAGGGACCACTTGTCAGTGCAATAGTTCTGGGGCACCAAGCAGTAGATTTCCCCTACGCTATCAAAGACCAGTTTGTTCAAGAGGGGTTAGCTCATGTCATAGTTGCCTCTGGATTTAAAGTTTCCTTAATCCTGGGGTCGTTGTTAGCTGTAACTAGGCGTTTAACTCAGAGATTACGATTTTGTCTGGGTACTGCTGCACTATTTATTTATGCTGGTCTTACAGGTTTCCATCCTCCAGTGTTGCGAGCAGCTGTAATGGGGTTTGGAGCTTTAATCGCTTCGGTGTTGCAGCGCAAACGCAAGCCGTTAAGCTCATTGCTGATAGCTGCAATCCTGCTGCTGCTGATCAATCCATTATGGATTTGGGATCTAGGGTTTGAGCTGAGTTTTTTGGCTACGCTGGGATTGATGGTGACAGTACCACCATTGGTCAAACAACTGGACCGGTTGCCATCGGCGATCGCTTCTCTAGTTGCAGTTCACATCGCCGCCTACCTATGGACGTTACCTTTATTACTGCATGTCTTTAGTGTCACGGCACCTTATAGTATTGTGGTAAATCTCCTTACTACTCCCTTAATTACTGTTATCAGTCTCGGTGGCATACTCAGTGCTGTTGCTGCAGTGATCTGGCCTTTAGCAGGCAGCGCCCTAGCGTGGTCACTATACTATCCAACCCACATTCTGATATTGCTAGTGCAATTTTTCTGCCAATTACCAGGAAATTCCGTCACTATTAGCACGATTTCGGTTCTGGAGCTAATTGCCCTTTACGGATTGATTTGCTCAGTATCAGCGCTGCTTTGGTGGCAGCGGCATTTGAGGTTAGCCGAATGGATCAAGGATCACGCGAAGAACAAAGGGTATCAGACGTTGATAAACGATGTCCTACGCACATACGTTGAACATTGCAAAGGACGCTGAATTACTTAATGATATTAGATATGTGACCAGAAGGAAGGGGTTTTTTGGCTAACCCTATCACTCTAGCTCTACTCCATCCTACTAATGCCCGAGAAGACTACTAACCCCTAGTCCGCGTCGCTCGAAACGGAGCTTGCTGCTTGACGCGGACTTATCAATATTCAATATGGAAAGATTTTAAAAAGACTTAATTCAGGGTGATCGGTTGGTAGTGCTGGCGCAGACAGACTCGCCTGTTACTCTACTGCAACAAGTGTCGACCCAAGTGGATATGATTGAAGAACTACAGCAGCAGCGGAATATCTCGGCTTGTGCTGAAATTCTAGCAGGTTTGAAGTTTGAGCAGGATTTTATCCGGCAGTTTCTGAGGGAAGAATTTATGCGAGAATCAGTGATTTACCAAGAAATTCTGCAAAAGGCAGACAGGAAGGCAGGCAGGAAGGCAGGCAGGAAGAAGGGGCAAATCTGGTTCTGCGTCTATTAGTACGTCGGCTGGGTCAACTTACCCCAGAGTTGAGAGCGCAGATCCAGACACTTTCTGTTACCCAGTTAGAAGAGTTAGGTGAAGCTTTACTGGATTTCTCGACGATACAAGATTTAATGAATTGGCTACAGGCTCATTAGCTGTGACT
>JAFAVL010000782.1 GCA_019242465.1 Chroococcidiopsidaceae cyanobacterium CP_BM_RX_35
GAGCAACTGTTCAATCGTCAACTAACACTAGCCTCTGACCTTTATAGCCTAGGTGCGACACTGATCTGCTTATTAACAAAGACAAAATCAACCCAAATTGGTAACTTAATTGATTCGGCATATCGCCTTAACTTTAAGCGGTTGGTACCTCATCTGAGTTCACAATTTATTGAATGGCTGCAAAGGATGGTCGCACCCAGCCTCAGAAATCGCTTCGACAGTGCTGCTGCTGCACTCAAAGCACTCGAGCCCATTGCTGTTGTCGGCAAGAGCCCAAAACTCAGTCTGGCTATCCCCACCCTCGGATTAGCTGCCCTCGGTTATGTTGCCTGGGCTAGTACAACTCTACAGGTTCATTCTCAAATTAAAAATCCACCAGGAATTTCATCTGCTGTAGCTCCCGTGAGCCGATTGCTGAAGACTCACCAATGTCCGGGATGTAATTTGAGAGGAGTGAACCTAGAAAATGCCAACTTGAAGAATGCTAACCTTACAGGCGCAAATCTAGAGAATGCCAAGCTCATAGGAGCTGACCTGACAGGTGCTCACCTGACAGGAGGAGTAAACCTAGAAAATGCAACCCTCACAGGAGCTAACCTGAGGAATGCTAATCTTACTGGTGCCAGCCTATGGGAAGCCTCCCTTGGAGAAGCTGACCTAAGAGGTGCTAATCTTACAGGAGCTGACCTAAGAGGTGCTAACCTTGAAGGAATAGGCACCAACTTAGAAAGAACCAATCTTGAGGGTGCTAACCTAGGAGATGCCAACCTGGGAGATGTAAACCTCTGGTCTGCCAACCTCACGGGTGCCAACTTAGAGGGTACTAATCTAGACTTTGCTAACCTAGCGGCTGCTCAGCTAACTGGTGCAAACCTCATAGGGGCTGACCTCGTGGGTACCAACTTAATTGGTGCCATAATGCCTAATGGCTCGATTTTTAATAGCTCAATGTAAGCCGTCCCAACTGGCAACTTGAAGAAGTGGGACCATCGCTGTTATCAGAAACTGGTGACGTGAAAGTTACGTTCTTATGAATCGTTCTGCCTGTCTAATTTTTAATCCAGCTGCTGGTCAAAACGACCCAGACCAAGATCTAGCAACTATCCGAGAGCTTTTAGAGCCGTGTATCGATTTGGATATTCGGTTTACGACACCAGAAGTAGATGCAGATGCGATCGCCACTGAAGCACGCGACCAAGGAGCTAGTACAATCATCGTGGCAGGTGGAGATGGCACTCTGTCTGCTGCTGCCGTTGCCCTAGTAGGTACAAACATCCCCATCGGAGTGATTCCGCGCGGCACGGCTAACGCCTTGGCTTCTGCTTTAGGGCTACCAGACAGGATTGAAGCCGCATGTCAGACAATTTTGGACGGAGCCACACGGACTATCGATACAGCTCAGTGTAATGGTTTACCGATGGTCTTGTTAGCAGGGATTGGATTTGAGGCGGAAACGATAGCAAAGGCTAGTCGCCAGGCAAAAGATCACTTTGGGGCATTGGCATATTTATTAGCTGGGATTCAAGAGTGGCGCAGTTTCTCAAGTTTCACAGCCGAAATTGAAACTGAAGATAAAGTGATTCGGGTGACTGCCTCTGCTTTAACGGTGGCAAATGCTGCCCCACCCACATCATTTCTGGCTCAAGGTCCAGCGGGAGTGATTTTTGATGATGGGTTGCTAGATTTAACTGTAGTGGCACCTGCCAGTCGCATGGGGGCAGTCGCCGCCTCTTACCACTTGCTACGTAGCGCTTTGAATCAGAGTGCTGCTACAGACCGAGATGACATTGGATATCTCCGAGCCAAGGGAATGACTATCCGCACTGACCCTCCACAGAAAGTGGTTCTTGATGGAGAAATTATTGGGACTACGCCTATTAAGGTGGAGTGCATTCCTGGAGGGCTAACCATCTTCGTGCCACTGGAAGCAGTCCCGCCTGCTCCGATTGAAAAGTTGGAAGGACTGCCGGACTTAACAATTGAGTCGAAGCCAGAAGAGGCAGGGGGGCAGGGAGAAGAGGCAGGGGGGCAGGGAGCAGGGGAGCAGGGGGGAGAAGAGAACTAGGGTTAAGAAGACTGACTAATTAATTCATAATTCTACGCAGCCTGATAAAGAATTCCCTTACTCCTAGGCTATTTCTCCTTCACTCCCCCTGCTCCCCTGCCCCCCTGCTCCCCCGCCTCTTCCAGCCGCATTGGCAGCCTTGACGTGATGCGGCTGAACTGTTCCTGCATGACCCGCGTGCGCCAATGAAACGGCAACATTGATGACACCCAAGTGCGAAAAGGCTTGGGGAAAGTTACCAAGATGCGCTCCTGACTCGGAATCAATTTCTTCCGCAAATAATCCAAGAGGAGTGCTGCGTGCTAGCATCTGCTCATACCAGTCACGAGCTTCTGCTGCCCTTCCAGCTAAGATAAGTGCGTTGATCAGCCAGAAAGTACAGAGGACGAAGGATGCCTCCTTGCCGCTCACACCTTCCGGCGCATCCCGGTAGCGGTAACATAGCCCATTGGAAACAAGGTGCTTGATTGTCGCATCGATAGTTGACACCATGCGGGGGTCAGTTCCATCAATGAAGCCAACAATGGGCAGTAGCAAATTGGAGGCATCGAGAGTTTCATCCTCATAAGATTGCTTGAAAGCACCGAGTTTTTCGCTCCACCCTTTTTCAAACACTTCGGCACGGACTGAAGTGCGTTCCTGTCGCCAGCGGTCAATATCGCCTGATAAACCAAGTGCCTCAGCCATCTCAATGCCGCAGTCTAGTGCCACCCACAGCATCACCTTGCCGTAGACGAAATTCCGCAAACCCCCGCGCACTTCCCACACTCCACTATCTTGTCGATGCCAGTGAGCGGCGACCCAATCGAGCAATGGGTGAATATGTTCCCAGATCTGGGTTGGATCATACTTCCCAGTCTTCCAGGCGAAATGTAATGCGCTGAGTACCTCACCATAAACATCGAGCTGAACTTGCTTGGCAGCATCGTTGCCCCTACGAACTGGCTGCGAGTTGCGGTATCCCCGCAAATGGTCTAAGTTCTGCTCGACGAGCTGCCCATCTGGTGTAATAGGATAGAGAATTTTGATTCCGGTACCTTCCATCTTGACAGTACGCGCAATCCAGTCGAAGAATGGATGCTCGTCGTCTAGGTAACCTGCCAGAAGCAGTGCGTAGAGCGTAAACGACGAATCACGAATCCATGTGAAGCGATAATCCCAGTTTCGCTCTCCACCGATCACCTCTGGTAGTGAGGTAGTAGGCGCAGCAACAATTGCTCCTGAGGGGGTATAAGTCATTAATTCAAGAGCAAGCGCACTGCGGACAACGGCATCGCGGTATGGTCCTTGGTAAGTACACTTATTAGCCCAGCGCTGCCAGAAGGCGATCGTTAATGCTAGAGCATCAGCAGGGGTAGAGTCAGGTAGTTGTGCATCTTCCTGAGTTGATAGTGTGAAAGCAACTTGCTCCCCAGCTTGAAGGGTAATGTGGCATGTAAGTGTATTGGTTGTGGTGTCAACATGCCAGTCTGCCGGACCAGTCACGGTGAATGGACCGAACTCCACTTCTTTGCCAGAAATGACGAACTGAGGGACAGCTTGTGCGTAGTCGGGGCGAGGAGTGCAGGTGCTAACAATCTCCACTGTTCCCTCAACACCCTCGATGATTCGGATTAGTCTACCGGGTGCAGCACGGCGTTGTTGTTGCTCATTGCCAGTAATATCCATAAAATCGAGCAGCGAGATTTGTCCCTCTGCACAGGTAAAGATGGTTTTTAGGACGTTAGTTTCATCAACATACT